>CAZPEK010000006.1:0-14272 GCA_964585555.1 uncultured Leptospirales bacterium
CCGGGTAGCTTCTTTAATCCACAGTTCATACAAGTCTGTTAAAAATTTCCGCGGTGGTGATTATACTGCAGGATTCTGGTCTGTTGCTCAGCATGGAGCCTATGGTGCCCTTTCGGGCGCAATCCCCTCGGGCAGGCTGGCATACCAGCCCTTTACTCCGGGGCTTACACCGCACCCTTCAGCGTCGAGCAGCTTTCTTGACAATATCCTTGACGTGGCTAAGATGAATCCCCGTTACATGGATAATAACATTGCCTTTAATGTAAGGCTTGTGCCTTCCGCTCAAGACACACGCGAGAAGACTGTTGATACTATGTTTTCCTATGTTAAAACATATTTTGAACAGGGGGGGATGCAGATGCAGTTTAACATGGTTAATTCAGATGTACTGAAGGATGCTATGGCTAACCCGGAAAATTACAAAAATCTTCTGGTTCGAATATCTGGTTACAATGCCTACTTTATTCACCTTACCAGGGACATGCAGCTTGAAATTCTAAAAAGGGCGGAATTCGGAATATGAAGTCTGATCCTCTAATTCTTGAAATAAAGGGCAATTCCCTGGATGACGGTCCGGGAATACGCACGGTGGTATTTTTCAAAGGATGCCCTCTTGATTGCTCATGGTGCCATTATCCTGAAAGCAAAAATTATAGCGTTGAAATATCCTTTGACGCGGGGAAATGTATTGGCTGTGACAGCTGCTTAACAGAATGTTCCCCCGGGGCGCTGTCACGGAAAAATAAATATTTTGTAGACCGGAGCAAGTGCACCCTTTGTTTTGCATGTGTTGAATCATGTCCATCCGGTGCTCTGGAACGGGTAGGTGCTGCCATACCGGTAAATGAAATAGTGAGTGGAATCATTAAGGATAAACCGTTTTTTGATACTTCCGGAGGAGGAGTTACTCTTTCAGGGGGTGAACCTGTCAGCGATATGGATTTTACTTCCCGGTTGTTACGAGACTTGAAAAAACAGGAAATCAGAGTACTTATTGAAACTTGTGGTTTCTTTAATCTTGACAGGTTCACTACACTAATCACTCCCTTTATAGATATGATCTATTATGATATAAAGCTTATTGATGATAGAGACCATCAGAAGTTTTGTGGCGTGTCAAATGAACGTATCCTCAGTAATTTTAGAAGACTCTATCAGCGATACCTCGATGGCGGAGTCGAAATTCTTCCCCGCACGCCTCTTGTACCGGGTGTTACCGATACAGAAAAAAACATTACCGCTATCGCAGATTTCTATCGGGCCAATGGTGTAACAAGAGCGGCTTTGTTGAGTTATAATCCTCTCTGGTACGAGAAAAATGTGAAGTTAGGGATTGGAAGTTTACCGGGAAAAAAGGAAAAATCAGCTCAGTGGATTCCGAGAGAAAAAGAGGAATCCTGCAGAAACATTTTTAAAAAGGCTGGTATTGAGGTTATATAAGTGATTATTGATTAATAGTATAAGCTTCTTTTTTTGATCTTTTATGGTTTTTTTATCATCCCGTTGCAGTACCACGACCCTTTCCTCTGGTTTTCAAATAATTTCATGCAATGTATCATGTTATTTTTTTTCTTCAAAAATATCTTGCATGGTGCTGATTTTATATCAAAATGTAACTATTTCGTTTTAATAAAGCCTTGTTATTTCTGACCGGTTGTGATTAGGTATATTGAAAAAACTTCAGACATAAGGGCAGGGTGAGGGTATGGAAGGAATCACTGATTTTAAAAATATTCATGAAATGCTTCGTGTAACGGTTGAAAGTTATCCGGAAAAAGAAGGGTATCGATGGATATTGAATGATGCAGGGGAGACCCGCTCGGTGACATGGGGGGCTTTTTATGAAGACGCTGTAAGTATTTCAAAATCATTACTGAGCATGGGAATAAAAAAGGGTGATAAGATCGGTATTATCGGGTTTTGTTCGTATGAATGGGTCCTCTGTGATATCGGAACTGTATTCATCGGGGGTGTCTCTGTTGGTATTTATCAATCACTCCTTGCAGAGGGGTATGAATATATCATTAACCATTCAGGTTTGAAAATTATATTTGTTGAAAACAAAGAGAATCTTGAAAAAATTTTTTCTATAAGAAAGAAGATACCCAATGTGCAAAAGATTATTCTTCTCGACGGCATTTATACCGGTAAAAATAAAAGCATGGTGCTCTCCTTTGAAGAATTTCTTAAAACAGGCAAAAAAACAACTGATCATCATTTTAAATTAAAGTCTGACCAGGTCAAACCGAAAGATCTTGCCAGTATTGTTTACACCTCCGGGACATCGGGTTCTGCAAAGGGGGTGATGATTACCCAGGATAATATTATTTTTACCAGCCAGCTTGTTAAATACACTATGCCTATTCAGGACACTGACGAAACTCTTCTTTTTCTTCCCCTGGCTCATATCTTTGCCCGTGTTGATATATATGCTACCATGATTTCAAATGTTACCCTGACATTCTGCCGTTCCATTGAGACCGTTGTTGATGATTTAAAAATAGTGCGTCCTCACTGGTTTCCCAGTGTTCCCAGGGTTTTTGAAAAGGTCTATATTAAAATAAAAGATGGAGTTGAAAAAAAAGGCGCCATAGCCATGCTTCTTTTTAAGTGGGCCATGAGAGTGGGGTATAAAGTAAGTGACCATAAGCTGGCGAAGAGTACCGTACCCCCTTTTTTGAACTTTCAATATAACCTTGCCACAAAGCTTATATTCAGTAAAATTCACCAGGCCCTGGGAGGACGTGTGAGGTTTTGTGTAAGTGGAGCCGCCCCGCTCAGTGCATCTGTGGCGCGATTTTTTCACGCTGCAGGCATCATTATTCTTGAAGGCTATGGCATGACTGAGAATACTTCCTTTACCAATACCTCTACGATGGAAAATATTAAATTTGGTTCTGTTGGTTTTTCAGCAAAGGGAGTTGAACAGAAAATTGATGATTCAGGTGAAATACTATTCAGGGGAAGAAATGTCATGAAGGGCTATTATAAAAACAGTAAGGAAACCAGAAAAACTCTCACCAGTGATGGATGGCTTCATACCGGAGACCTGGGCTGTATAGACAGTGAAGGATTTCTGACTATCACTGGTAGGCAAAAAGATTTAATCATAACCTCTGGTGGAAAGAATATTTCTCCGTCAAGAATTGAAAGCAGGCTGCTTGCTTCAAAATATATCAGCCAGGTTTGTGTAATCGGTGACAGGAGAAATTACTGTACTGCCCTGATTGCATTAAATCCCGAAACGATTACTGAGTTTGACTGGAGCAGTGAAATACCTTTGAATGATATTGAAGCCATGAACAGCCGGGATGAAATAAAAGAGTTAATTCAAAAGGAAGTTGATCAAGCCAATAGTAGCCTGGCTTCCTATGAATCGGTTAAATATTTTACCCTTGTTCCAGAATTTACAGTGGATGATGGATTGATTACGCCGACTATGAAGCCGAAGCGGTATGTAATCATGGAAGTATATAAAAGGGAGATAGATGCGCTTTATGAATAACTCACTGCAGACTTTAATGTATCCCCGGTCAATTGCCCTGGCAGGGGCGACTAATAATCCTGTAAAAATGGGAATGCTTCCCTGTCTGAGTATTCTAAGAGGCGGATACAGGGGGAAATTTTTTCCTGTATCAAGAAAGGAAGAGACGATCCTGGGTGTTAAGGCCTGGCAAACAGTAGCGGATCTTCCTGAAACACCTGATCTTGGAATTATAATAGTGCCGACAGAATATGTCATTGGTCTTGTTGATGAGTTTGGTAAAAAAGGTACAAAGAACCTTGTAATTGTAACTGCTGGTTTTAAAGAATCTGGAAAGGACGGCAACCTTCTTGAAGTTTCTTTGAAAGAGACAGCAGCTAAATATGGAATAAGGTTTGTCGGTCCTAACTGCCTGGGAATTATTAATACAGATATTAAACTTAATATTTCAGGAATGTCTGTTGATGAAAGCCCGGGAAGTCTTGGGTTTCTTTCCCACAGCGGTACCTATGTAGCCCAGACAGCGGCTTATTTGAATAAGCGGGGTATTCGGTTCAGCAAAGCGATAAGCCTTGGCAACGAGGCTGATATTGATATCGTGGATGCCCTGGAATACCTGGGGGAAGATGAACAGACCAGGGCAGTTGCCCTGTATATGGAAGGTTTGAGCAATGGAGAAAGATTTATCGAAGTTGCACGAAAGGTTGCAGAGAAAAAGCCAGTCGTCGCTCACTACTCCGGTGGATCTGATGCCGGTGCCAGGTCAAGCTCAAGTCATACGGGAGCGATGGCGGGACCCGATCACCTCTTTGATGGTATTTTTAAGCAGGCCGGTATTATTCGTGTGCATTCCATTGAAGATCTTTATGCTCATGGCTGGGCCCTCGCAACCCAGCCCCCTCTCAGGGGAAAGAGGATTGGAATTATTACAAATTCCGGCGGCCCGGGGACATCTGTAGCCAATACATGCAGTGTTGCCGGTCTTGAAGTTCCCTTGTTTTCCAATGAACTCCAGCAGGATATCCGGTATCATCTCTTTGATCATGCCCCGAGTAAGAATCCCGTTGACGTTACTTTCACCTTTGATATGGAAATCCTTGGCAGAAAAATTCCCCGGCACATACTTGAACATGATGAGGCAGATGGTTTGATTATACACGGTACCTTTACATCAGGTTTTGTAAAGGCTATCTATCATAATTTTAAAGGTGTAATGGATGTACCCCTGGATGTTATTCTCAGTCAGTTTAAATCGGATCCATCAAAGGTGGTATCTCTCCCCTTTGATGAGAATGTCCCGGTACTGGTTTCATCATTTTTTGACAGGGAAGATAATTTTACCGAGGCTTACCAGGATAATAATGTTCCTGTCTTCGATAGTCCTGAAAAAGCTGCTCATGCCATGCACACCCTCTGGAAACGAAACAAAATAGTCAACAGAAAGAAGCTGTCTAAGATACGGCTTCCTGAAGTGTCAGAAAAAGCCGCAGGTATTATCGCAGAGGCAAAAAAGAAGGGTCATGGTGCCCTTGATGAATATAAGGCAAAGCAGTTGATTGCCTCTTATGGTATTCCGATAACGGAAGAAATACTGGCTGCAAACAGCACAGAAGCCCTTGCTGCCGCTGAGCAAATAGGATATCCGGTGGTCTTAAAGGCATGCCATTTCAGCATTCAGCATAAGACCGGGAAAGGTCTCATCAGTCTTAATTTGAAAAATGAAGAAGAGGTGAAAGAAGCCTTTGAGATGATAGTTGCAAATGCCGGTCCCGATACATCTGTTCTGGTACAGGAAATGATTACGGGAACCCGTGAATGTATGGCTGGTATAATTCGCTTTGAAGGTTTTGGTCCTGCCGTGATGTTCGGCTTCGGTGGTATTTATACTGAAATAATAAATGATACCACCTTGAGGCTGGCTCCTCTTGCCATTGAAGATGCCGACGAAATGCTTGAAGAATTACGGCTTTCTCCAATGCTCGATGAGTTTCGTGGAATGCCCCGGGTTGACAGGAATGCCCTGGCGGCAATTCTTCAGACAGCAGGTTTTATCGCCATGCTGCATCCTGAAATAAGCGAAATGGATTTAAATCCTATTATTTTTGCCGGAGAAAGGCCGGTAGTGGCTGACGCTCTTATTGTTCTATAAGTCTTGTCAATAAGAGCGCCGGTGATATGCTGGAGTGGTTCGGGGGAATATTCTAGTCAAAAATGTAATGAACATGTTCCCTGGCAAAGCCGGCGAAGCCGTAGTCATCAACCGTGTCTTCAAATTCTTCCCAGTTGTCACCGTAATGGGTAAGGAACATTTTCGCCTTTATCTCGGGAGAAAACTGGTTCAGTTCTTCTATTGAAGCGTGGACTCCACCGGTAAAAAACTGGCAGTCATGAAAAATAGCTTCAAAGTTAAACTGTGCATCATACTCATTAACAAGGTCAGCATCATAGCGTGTGTCACTGGTGAAGAGAATACGGTTATCAATAATCAGTCCGCAGCTCCAGAAGGAACTTTTCCAGTCTAATGAAGAATCGGGGATATGCTTGGTCCTGATCATTTTCATGTCTATATGACCGGCGGTAGCCAGAAGGGTCTCCCGTGAATAATTCTGCAGCCATCTCGGCCTGATAACATTAAAAAAATCACTGAAGGTCAGCATGTCAAGGGCCTCTTCTTCATTGTAGGCGCAGCCGCCGCGCAGGGACATGTCCCAGAGAATATGCTGGTATGTTTCATCAATAAACATGTTGGGTTTTTTTTTGGTGAAATAGCGTACCATGAGCGCCACTTCTTCGAGGCCCCCGATGTGATCGGAATGGGAATGGGTTATCAGAAAGTTGTCAATATCGGTAATGCTGAGGCCCAGCTTGTATAATGACTGTGAGCACTTTGTGCCGCAATCGATGAGAACATGGTGATCACCCTTGATGAGAAGCAGATTTGTCTGATGCTGTCTTTTGGTAAAAGCGCTCCCAACGCCGAGAAAGAAAAGGTCCAGTGTTCCGTCATTGGTAAGTTTAAGTTTTTTATTTTTCACTGTTTCTATCTTCATGTTTTTCCCCGAGTGGCGGATTTTTATCTGCAGCTTCAGCTTTGCAGCGACTGTTTATTCTTAAGGTATAATATACACTATGGGGTTATATCCCGTCAATCAAATGATGGATAAAATGTATTTCTTATTATAACGCCGCATGTTTTGTAGTAATAGGATGAGGAAGTTACCTTAACCCGGATAACCATAGCAGAAGATAATGGTTCCTTTTTTTACTTTTTTGGTTAAACCGGTAGCAGGTTATCCATGCTGAATATTTTAATTTTAAACAAATCCCCATGGCGGTCAGCACCGGAAAGAGTGTAGCTGCAGGGATTTTTTTATATGACCTTGATGCTGTTTTTTGTTCCGGAAATCATGGAGAGAGAACGAAGCTTAAACTTATCTTTAATAAAAAGGATGTTTTCCCGCCGATGGCCGATATACTCGGGTAGCTCATGGTCTGGAACCTGTACCTCAATATCTGTGTCTTCTGGTGAGTGTTCAAGGCTCTCAATATGCTCTATCATCCATCGTCGCCGGTATCGGGCCTTGATCATAAAACCGAGAGAGGTGCTATAGGGCCCGGCAATAACCGTTAACTCCTGTTCAGGAGAGAAGGGGTGCAGGCCGATGCGTATAACGGGAATTGAAGCTTCATGGAAAAGGCCAAACTGGTCAGCTCCCCATTCGACGGCCTCGTCGAGGGTGAGGGGAGTGTAGCTTCTCTTCTTCATCATCTCTTCGAGTTCTGTACCCGCGAGGACAACCGCCGGGTAGAGACGAACCCCCGAGGGATCAAGACCGAGGGCTGACCGGGCTGAAGCAAGGGATATCTCCCGGGTGTCACCGGGAAGCCCCGGCATGAGCTGGATGACCAGGTTAAGCCCCCTGGCGGTGATAAGCTTCGCCGCGGTGCGTATGTCTTCAGCATTGTGTCCCCTGCGGGCCCGGGTCAGAATGTCGTCATTAAAGGACTGGGCTCCCAGTTCAACAGTATCAACAGAATATTCGAGGAGCAGGTTCACTGATTCTTCATCAATGTAATCGGGACGCGTTGAAAGCCGGATGGCATCAATGGCTCCAGCTTCTTTCTGGCCGCGGGCCTCCCTGAGGTAGCTCACCTGGAGGTCACGGGGAAGACCGGTAAAACTTCCCCCGAAAAACGCCGCTTCTTTCTGTTTAACCGAAGAAGAGGCGCTCCCGGTCCACTCTGCGATGCGCCGGGGAATATCTTCAGGTTGGGCTACCGATGGGATACCGGTGATCTGCCACTGGCACAGAAGGCACAGCGCTGGGGGCATCCCATGTGGGGTATAAAAAATGGTACGGTTATCTGTTTCTTTGCCATGGCCGCTCCTCATGTATAAGACAAAATTTTCAGGAGCGGCCCGGGTTGTCTAATCATTTTTTAGACTGAAGGTCATGACAAGGGGCTTGTGGTCTGAGGCCCTTGTCTCATCAATGGCAAAGGAATTAATTGACAGGTCATTGGTGAAATAGAAGTAGTCTATGTGTGCCGGTTTCTCGTCACGGCTTTTGTGAAAGGTAAAATTTTCTTCCTTTCCCGTTTCCCGTGAAGCTTCCCGTAAACCCCCGGTATACAATGGCTGCAGTTCACTGCTCTGCGGTTCGGCATTAAAGTCTCCGCAGATAATGGTTCGGGGGCGCCGGTTCCAGATTGTAAGGATTTCTTTCACCTGCAGTCCCCGGATCTTTCCATCGGGCAGAAAGTCAAGGTGGGTCACCATAATATTGAGAGGTTTTCCTTTGTACAAAATTTCAGTTTCGAGAATCCCCCTGGTCTCGTAAATATTATTTTTAAATCTATGATTTTTCCAGCTTTTGATGGGGTATCGGCTGAGGACCGCGTTGCCGTACTGTCCGTCATCGTGGTTTGATCCGTATGCAAGGTGGTAGTTAAGCTTTTCCCTGATGAGAGCAAGGGAGTCAATCATTCCGGTGATGATCTGTCCCCGGTTGACCTCCTGGAGGCAGACGATGTCGGCGTTATACCCATTGATTGTTGCGACTATTTTTTCCAGGTCACCGATATAGTCAGCATCAAAGGTATGATGTATGTTGTATGTCATAATCCTGAGGGTTTTTGGAAAGCCTTCTACTGCCCCGGGACTGTTATATCTATATGGAAGGAAGATTGTAGAGATCAGGATGGCAAGTGCCCCTCCTGTCAGAATCTTTCTGTAGCCAAAAGTTTTTCTGTCAGGCTCGGCGTTACGGCTTCTGCTGGTAAAGAAAGATATCAGCTGCGGGGGCAGAAAGAGAAGGGCAGCTATCGCGGTAACTTCCCTTAATTTAAATTCCCCATAGAGAAAAATAAATATAATGATGAGAAAAAACATCAGAAATGCAGACAGGGCAATTTTGCCGTTTTTGCCCGGAGTATCGTGAAGTTTTGCAGGCGGTCCGAAAACAGTACAGATGAGTAACATGTGAGCGACACTCCCTGATATCAGCCATACCGTTGGTGAGGCCGGGGAGAGGTTCAGCATTACAACCGCGTAGAAAAGAATTATGGCAGTGAGGGCATTGACATTTCGTGTAACAGCGCTCCCTGCCGCTGTCATGTATATGGCGGGAACAATTAAGAGGGCTGTGGTGACAAGAGGAATTATTCCCGCCACCAGGTCGCTTACCCCGAGGATACCCGCAACAGCCGGGGGATTGTGAAAAATTGTCATTGAGAGAAAGAGCCATGGCCCCAGGAGAAATAATTTTGCCGGTGAGCTTTTTTTTGTCTCCCGGGAAGTATCTTTAATGTTGGCATACACTTTATATGAAAGGCCGATAAGAAGAAAAGCCAGTATAAGGGAAGCGACAAGGTAAGCTGTCGATCTTCTCCACGGCATATCGTAGCCGAGAAGCCATGTTCTGATCAACAGGTCAAGGAGTGTTCCACTTGCCAGGGAGAATCCTATCAGGTATCCTGTCCGGATGCCGTTGATTTCTCTGTTGAACCATGAAACGATGAACCAGAGATATGCAATAACCCCGACAGAAGAGGCAATGATGCGAATCAGGGGATGGGGGAAAACCTGAATCAGCGCCCGTGAAATTCCGAGAGCGGTGAAGGCGATTAAGAATAAGCCCCAGGGGCCTGTCTGCTTTTCGAGGGGAAGGGCTAAAAAAAGGAGGCTGATGATTCCAAGGGCCGCAATTGAGAGACATGCCGGGCCCCCGACATAATAATCAAGGTTCCAGATAATAACCCCGGTAAAGACGTGAAGAACCTGTAAAAAGATCAGGGAACCCAGGGTAAGAGTTAATAGAACTATTTTATTGTTGTTCATTGGTGCATCCTCCTCAGATAGCCACTGACACAGCGGTCATTTTATCGGATATTTACTCTCCTTGTCAAAGGTTATATGTATATATGAGTGAAATACTTTTTTAAAAAATTATCAGTAACTGTTTTTACAATTTTTCAGCGATAACCAGCCTTTCTTAAGGAATATCAGGCTAAAAACAGTATTAAGAAATTAAAAAATAAATACTGAAAAATTATTGACTATATTCGTGTTACTAATGAACTGGTATTCTGGAAGAAGTTATTTATAATTACGAGGTTTCTCATGCCTACATATGAATATATTTGTACCGAATGTGAACACAAATTTGAAGTTTTTCAGTCAATGAATGATAATCCTGTTGAAATATGTGAAAAATGCAGCGGGAAGGTGCGGAAAGTTTTTGGCGCGACAGGTATAATATTTAAAGGATCGGGCTTTTATGTAAATGATTACAAGAAGAACGAAAAGAAAGACAAGAAAGAGACTGCTTCAGTCCCCGCCTGTTCTGGAGGCTGTGATTCCTGCCCTGCCTCCAGCTAAGGGGCTATTTCTTCAGTTTTTTCGCTTTTCTCTGACGGTACAGGGTTAGAAGGTATTTCTCTATGGTGAGAATTGCCTTCCCCGGTAATGTCTCATCCTTCAGCTTAAATCCCGCCAGGGAATCTGAATAAGCCCTGATCTCCTCAGGGGAATGGATAATAGTGGGGTCAACCATCAGGTATTCGATATCAGCCATCAGCATCTGGTGACTTTTTATCGGATACAGTACTGTTCGAGCATTATAAACGGGAATGACTATCTTCAGGTTGGTCTCACGAATTTCAGAAATGAGCGTATCGATACGGAGTTCATTTTCAGGTTCAATCTTTATAAAATCAGAGAGTGCGATAAGGGGAGCGTTTTTTTTCTTAACCAGGGCGTAGATATCCCTGGTTTCATGGGATACAGGGGTTCTTTTGGACTTTATGGTCGAGGGGGAGGCTGTAAATTGTTTTCCCCGAACCATTTGCTGTTCCCTGGGATGGGAAAATATTCCAGAAAAGAAGTTGATAATTTTTTTTAACAGGGATGGCTTGTGGACATATACTTCATCGGGGGTCTTGAGCCGCTGTTCCAGGTCTTTTTTTCGGTACTGTTCGTAATCTTTGATAATTTGCCGCAGACGTTGAATATTCTGTTCTTCCTGAATAGCTTTCCTGAGGACGTTTTCATCTGATAGAAGTTTTTCCCCTGCCCTGCAGAGAAGGGTCATCATGATCTGGTATTCTTTTTTTTCCATTTCAGTAAGATTGTCAAACTTGTCTGATTCTTGAAGAATAAGTTTATGGAGCCCCGTTATCTTGGTCAGATACCGTGCGGCGTCAAAGAAATAGCGGTTCTGGTGCTCATCGGTATACGTGAATATTCTTTTTTTTTCGCCTGACTCCTGGAGCCATCGGCTGAGCATTTCACGGTCAATGCTGTCAAATATGCCGAGAATATCCCGTTCGGTAGCGAGTTCATTATCCCTGACATACCGTACCAGGTCATCGGAGAGAGAAACAAGGGGATCTATAATCTGGTCAACTTTCAAAAGGCAGGTTCTCAATGAAGCGAAATTTTTTATTTCCGCGAGGTCTTTTTTATCCAGGGAGTTTTGTATTTCTTCCAGGAGAATGCTGAGAAGATAATCGAGTTTTGTATCACGGTAGTCGCTGAATTCTGTATTTAATATGCCGAAGCGTTTTATTCTTCTTATTATCGGGGCTGAATGAATGGCGATGATATTTCTGACTTCCTCGACATTCAATTTTGCTTTTACTGCTTCATAGTTTTTCTGATGAAAGCAGTAGTCTTCCGTGGTTTCAAAAAGATTTTTATCAAGGCTGTAATGCTTGAAGGTGAATATTTTTTTCCCCAGTTCCATTTTGATGAGACGGGAAATGTGGGTTTTCTGTTTGGCGCTTCTGAGGAGTTTTGTCAAATTAAAGAGTCTGAATTTTTCCATGAGCGCCATCAGCGCATCGGCGGATTCTCCATCCCGGGTTATCTGGAGGTTCATGTGCTGTTCATTTTTGAGGTTTACTGTTAACTCAGTAGTCTCTTCAATCGTCAGGCGTTTTGTTGTTTCGTCGATGGGAAACCTGAAGGAATAAACAGGTTTTACATGATCAGGGTAGTTTTTTATCAGCTGATCGACGAGGTAATGAATATTTTTGTTTCTCGAAGGTGTGAAGGGTATTTTTATCGTTCGGGAATTCTGAAGGCTTTCAAGGGTCGTGCACTGCTCCCTTTCACTTTTAAGGCATAACTGCTGCTGCTGCTGGATTACTTCCAGTACCTCATAGACATGAGCCTCTTTGGCGATATGAGACTCAAGAAAGGTAAATTTGTCCTGGCTTTCTTTTGCAGAAGTCATTTGTTAATTTCTCCATGGAACGTACTGCTAATATCATCCTTTACCGGGCAATTTGTCAATTATTTTACCGGGTCTTCGATGAAAGGGGGGTACGCAGGTGCTGCCGGGGCATCAATGTATCTAATTAGTTTTTTCTTTATGCACCATGGGCACAAAACGGACGTAGGTGATAGTCTTTTTTCTGTTTTCTTTGTTTGCTGTTAACAGCGGCAGAACAGAGTCACCCTCCGGGGCAGCCAGAACACCCCCCTCTTTCAGTTGATTGAGAAGGGCCTGGGGAATTTCCGGGGGAGAAGCGGTAAGGATTATTACATCAAAGGGAGCCTCTTCGGGCCACCCTTTGTAACCATCACCAATTTGTACTGTGACATTATTGTATCCTAAATTTTTAAGCCTTTTTATAGCTGCTTTTCCAAGGGAGGGAACAATTTCTATTGAGTATACTGATTTAGCAAGATGGGACAATACGGCTGCCTGGTAGCCTGACCCGGTACCGATTTCCAGGACCTTTTCGTTTCCTTTGAGTTCACAAAGCTCAGACATGAGGGCAACTATGTAGGGTTGAGAAATAGTCTGTCCTTTGCCGATGGGGAGTGGATGATCAGCATAGGCATCATCAAGATGAGCTTTTGGGACAAAGAGATGTCGTTCGACCTTTGAAAGTGCTTCCAATACAGAGGGGGAGGTCACCCCCCGCGCTTCGATCTGGTTCTTCACCATCTGTTTTCGCAGCTCTTCCATACGATTTGCTCCCTTGCTGCTGCAGGAGAGGTTTGTGCAGCTTACTGCAGCCGGAATAAGGCACAATGAGAATATCAGAATTATTCCTGAGCAGTTATAGACCGCTCTTTTCATGGCATCAGTCTCTCCTCAAGGCAGCCTCTTTGAGTTGGGCCTTCTGTCATTAATAGTACAGGTAATTTCCTTTTCAGTCAAGGATTAAGGACCCTACGCCCGTGGGGTGACTTTTAAGAAGATGTATAAATGGTAAAGCAGTTGCTCTTTTTTAGTGAATTATTATTGCATTTTTAGTGCTATTGTTTTATAGTAGCATCTGGGTGTTTCTGTTTGTGGATTTATTTAATGACAACATACTTCAAGGTTAAATATAAACAAATGAATAGAACAAAAAACATTTTAAGAGCTTTTAGTATCTTAATTCCACTATTTAGCATTGCCCTTAATGCAGCCCCTTTATCTATCACAAAAGACCTCGGCAATAACAATATAACAGATTCAGTAAAATATTATGCCGAGTCTGGTAAAAAACTGACACTTGATACTATTAGATCTGCTGGTATCCAATGGAAGAGCCTGCAGACAACTGATGAAGGCAAGAAACGGAAAGATATCAATTTTGGTTTTACACCTGTACCATACTGGTTCAGGGTTGATGTCAATAATAGTAAAAACGAAAACATACCATGGTATTTAGAAATAAACTATCCAATGATTGACTCAATAATACTTTATAAACCCGATGCCAGGGGAATTTATTCATTTAAAGAAACAGGAGACCATTTGCCTTTTTACAGCCGAGACATTAAGGACAGGACTTTTGTTTTTGCCCTTGATAGCTATCCAGGTAAAAATACTTATTATATCAGAATGCATACAACAAGTTCATTGAATTTTTCAATAATAGCCTGGTCACCGCGTGCTTATTTCAATTCATTATTTAAAAAATTGCCTGTTCTTTGGATCTACTATGGGCTCATGCTTATTATGGTCATATATAATTTTTTCCTTTTTATCTCAATAAAAGAAAAAAGTTATTTATTCTACTCAGGCTTCATCGCTTTTTGGATACTTTTTCAGTTAACTATCAATGGTCTGTCTTTTCAGTATCTCTGGCCCAATCAGATATGGTGGGCAAACAATTGTCTTCCTTTTTTTATGGGTATGATTGCATTATTTGCAGGTCTGTTTTCCCGCGATTACATGCAAACCTGGAAATACAAAAAACTGGACCGGGTAATAATTGCTGTTGTTCTTATTCCCAGTTTTTTGTTTTCTCTTATTGCCCTTACCGGCAATTACAGACTTAGTA
>CAZPEK010000006.1:14282-24072 GCA_964585555.1 uncultured Leptospirales bacterium
CTCCCCGAAAACCATTCCCACGCGGCTCCATCTGCACGGACACGTCTGTCTCAACGGCACTTTTTCCGACACCTCAAAGGCCCTGCCGACACTCGAATGTTCATAACGTGTTCCTTGCTTCATTTCTCCCGCTATCGCCAAAAAGCCTCACCCAGGTGTGCGCAACGCAGCATTTTTCTCATTTCTTTTCATTCCACTTTCTGCAGTGCTGAGTATCAGGGGCCTGAGGCCGGCAAAGTTTTTTCTTCTTGGATGGGGTGGGATATTAACAGGCATAGCAATCTTTGTTTTTAAAACTTTTGGAATGCTGGAATCCAGTTTTTTTACCAATAATGCGATACAGTTTGGTTCTGCATTAATGGTGATTCTTTTATCCCTCGGACTTGCTGATAAGATCAATATGATGCAAAAAAATCTTATGGTTCTCAATCAAGATGTTGAAAAAAGAGAGAAGATTGCAAATGACAGGGCAGATTATCTTGAAGGGGTAGTAGAAACGTCACAAAATATTTCTGACGACCTTTTGAGTATCAGCGGCAATTTAAAAACCATTGGAGATAAGTTTTCAAATTTATCCATGGAACAATCGTCAACGGGTGAAGAAATGTCTGCAACATTTGAGGAGCTGGCAGGCAGCAATGAAAATATTTATCATAGAATGGAGTACCAGAGAGAGGAAGTTAAGAAAAATATAGAAATTTCAACCCATGCCCGCGAAACACAGAATAAAATTGAAAAAGCTAATGAGTCAGTTGTATCAAGTATAGGAATGATTGCCGATTCAACAAATGATACAGAATCCACGATGAGTAACCTTTTTGACAAAATGGAAGTTATCAATGTAGGCGGTAAATCAATAAATATGTTTATCAGTATGATAAATGATATTACCGATCAAATAAATCTATTATCTTTGAACGCAGCAATTGAAGCAGCTCGTGCAGGTGACCATGGACGAGGCTTTGCTGTTGTAGCAGATGAAATTGGGAA
This sequence comes from uncultured Leptospirales bacterium, assembly GCA_964585555.1. Classification (GTDB taxonomy): domain Bacteria; phylum Spirochaetota; class UBA4802; order UBA4802; family UBA5550; genus CAZHNW01. Next base: position 15,273 of record CAZPEK010000006.1, read on the forward strand.
ACTTGCCATGGCTACTTCTGAAAATTCAAAGGAAATTGCCGATAAAATATCACAGATTTCCCTTGATATTGACTCCGGAATGGATATGGTTAAGAACACCAGAGATTCTATCGAAATAACTTTTCGGATGGTAAAGGCAATAAATTATCAAATTGAAAATGTTTCAGGCTTTCTTGTTGAACAGGCAGAGGTAATCGAAAGTTTCACAGAACAAACCAACCATATGGATGTTCTTTCCGAAGAGATTACTACTGCTACACGAGAACAGAATTCATCAATGAATGAGACAATCAATACTATTTCGCGATTGTCTGAAATCGCGCAGGAGATTGCCCAGTCAAATGTTATTATTAATGAAGTCACCGAGACTATCGAATCTAAAATATTTCAACTCGATGGACTTGTAAAAAATATTAAATAATCCCCACAGATGCTGTAAATGTTCCCTTTAACCGTGTCATGTTAAGGTGCAACGGTTACGTGCACATTGCCTGCTGAAAACCAGGGGTGAGGGCAGGGGACACTACTGAAATGTTTATTTAGGCAGCAAACATATCTACGGTTTTAATATTTTTAATGGGAATGCGCTTTTCTTCCTTACCCTTCTCAAGTGTAATTATCATGTCATCTGTCAGTTCCCTGTTTTTGTAGAGTTCGATTTCAGTGCCGTCTTCCATCACAACGACAATGTCCAGGCCTTTAATATCGAGATATTTCTCAAGCAGCTCTCTGAATCCCTTTGGTTCTTTTTTTCCCTGTTTTTTTGCCTGTTTCATCGGTCTCTCCTTTTGTCCTGTTGCTCAAATTATGTCACATTAACTTTATCGGAGAGTTGGGTGAAACCATTAATGTTTTTTTTATATTTGCAGATAAAATGTGTCTGTGGCCCGTTGCGTGATTTTAAAATATTTTTATCTTTCTTCGAAGCCGAGGCGCCAGAGGGCGGTACCTTTGAGGCCCCGGCTGCAGGCGAGGGCTGTGAGTTTGTTCCTGGTATTCCGGTCTGCAATAAAACCCCGGTATGTTTTCTTTTTTCTGGTTGTTTCAAGAGAGAGGGTTTGTGATTGCAGGTGACGGGATTTCCTGCAGGTGCGGCACGCCGCAGCAAAACGTGCTGTAAGAGTGATATGGTCTCCCCGGAATGACCAGAGATAACCGTAGGCAGGAATGCCGAGGAGCAGTTTTTCCCGGGGGAAAAATTTAAGAAAATACCGGATATTTTTTTCAGCCCACCTGAGGCTGGTAACAGGGCCTGGTGTGGTTCCGGGGCGATGGTAATCATAACACATAATAACTGCCTCGTCGAGAAAAGGGGCAAGACGCTTCGGGTTGTGAAAGTCTTTCCATTTTGAAGAAAAGTCAACCTGGGGAAAGAGGGCCATGGATAGCTTGATCCCGGATATATTTTTTTTGAGTTCTGAAAGGAAGTGTACAAGGAGAGGTGCGTATCGCCCTTCAAGATATTCGAAGTCGAGATGTATTGTTTTTAAGGCATGCTTTTCCACCAGTGCCCTGATGCTGCTGAGGACTCTCCGTCTCGAGGCAGGGGCTTTCAGGAACCTTTGACCCTCCCGGGGAGAGACAAAGGTGATAACGGGATGCCATGAAACGCCTGAACTTTGAACCGCCTGGAATATCCTTTTCGCACCTTTCCCCCGGGGCGTGATAAGGCTTCCCCGGGAAGTAATCCGAAATCCTGTGAGGGCAATGCTGTCATAGCGACCCGGGGCCTCCTTAATCTCCCGGGTGGGAAGGGAAGAGGCATGGTGGATGTAGACCCGCCTTTCGATTTCTGCCCCCCGGGACGGGTAGAAGGGCTTCATAATAAGGACAAAAATAACCAGTACCCTGAAGGCAGTTGTAGAAGGAAGATTAATTATTCTATTCATCCCTGCAGTCCTGTTTTAACTTGACTTTTATCGAAAATATATAATTATGCAATTACAGGTATAGATGGCTATGTTTAAAAATAAAAGTACATTTTTAATATATTGTTTTATATGCACGTTGCTGCTGTCACTATCTGCAGGAGGCAAAGAAACCTCTGAGTCTCTTCATGATGATACCGCACTTTTTACCGTCAGTAATACAGAAATCCTGTCCCTCGAAGGTACATGGAAGGTAAAGCTTAAAGATTCCATGTTGTTTGCCGACCCGGTCTATGGAGATTCCAACTGGCGTCTGACGGATGTCCCCGGCAATCTTGTAGACATCAATCCGGGATACCGGGGTATTGCCTGGTACCGGGCCCGTCTCAGGTTTTCTCCCGGGGCCTCAAAGAATTCCTTCATCATGATGCTGGGAAAGATAAGTGTTGCCGATGAAGTATACTTTAATGGTACCCTGATCGGAGAGACAGGTTCTGTTGTTGATTCGACAAAGCAGGCTTTTGACCGGATTCGCTATTATACTGTTCCCGGCTATTTAATAAATGAAGAAGGGGACAATATTGTTGCGGTTCGCGTCAGGGGATACCTGAGTGATTCCTTTGGTATGGTGTGGGGAGAGTACTGTATAGGTACTGCAGGGCTTCTGCACAGGGAAATATCTATAAGCTACATTTCTGAAATATTTTTTATAAGTCTTTATATTTTTGTGGGATTTTTCTTCCTTATCTTTTCCCGACTTCCCACCTTTCTGTCGCGCCAGCAGCTTTATTTTGCCATGGTTTCCTTTATTACGGGAGGTTACCTCTTCTGCATTGGTCAGGTGAAGTATCTGCTTACCGACGCTTTCTTCCCTTTTCATTTGACCCAGTATATTCTTGCCCTTGGTGGAATTGTCGTCCTGACGCTTCTTATTCGTTTTCTTTACAGCCAGACAGTCTCTGTCATGGATAAAGTTCTTTTTGTGCTTATTTCCCTTGGTGCGATAATTGTTCTTCTTTTTATGGATATCCGGCTCTGGGTTGTGCCTCTTAAAATTATGCAGGGCGCGGTTCTCTATATAGCTGTTCTGATAATTAAAAATATTATTCAATCAGTTATAAACGGGCGAAGGGAGCTTCTTTATGTAAATATCGCCCTGGGCGTCTTCCTCTTCTCGGCAATTTGTGAGATTTTGAGGGCCTATTCTGTGGTACCTGAGTTTGATTACCTGAAGGTGGGACTTCCTGCAATGGTTTTCTTCCTCTCATATTTTATGGCTCAGCAGTACTCCATGGTTCGGCAGATAGAGAAACGGGCCATTGAAAACCTTGAGATGAAGGTGCAGGAGCGTACCCGGGAACTGCGGGAGCGGAATGATTCTATCGAAGGAGAACTTGAAATAGCACGGATGATTCAGTCGAAACTCCTTCCTTCTCAAACCCCTGATTTTGAGGGCTTAAAGGTTTTTGCCGAATGCATTTCTATGGATAAAGTAGGGGGCGATTTTTACGATTACTACGAAACTGATAAGGGGGTACGCTTTCTCATAGCCGACGTCTCTGGTCACGGTGTTGCTTCTGCTTTTCTGGCCCTCATTACGAGGAATGCCCTCTCGTATCCCATGAGACGAAATGAGCCCGATGAAGCGGTGCTTCACCGCCTCAACACGGTGGTCTTTAAGCATGCAGTTCTCTCTCATTTTGTCACCGCCTCGGTCTGCACGATTGATCTTGAAACTATGGAAATATCCATTAGTAATGCGGGACACTTCCCCCTTCTTCTCTGCAGAAAAGAAGAATGCCGTGAACTGTATATAAAGGGGCGGCCCCTGGGCTGGAATGAAGAGGTGAAGCTTTCATCCATGAGAACCGGAATTCAGAAAGGTGATCGGATTATTATGTTTACTGATGGTATAATCGAAAGTATCGATAAAAAAAAGAACCTTTTTGGTATTGAGCGTCTCAAGACCCTGGCGAAGGAAACCACTGATATTTCTCCCGAAGAAGCGGCTCAGGAGATAATCCGGCAGGCAGTAAAGTTTTCCGGGGAAGAGAACCCCGATGACGATATGAGCATTGTCATTATAGATGTTCAGCCCTGACCGGGGGCGGTATAACAAAAAACAGCTTGCCCTCTTTTGTTCAGTTCGTTGAGATGGCTCTCTTGTAAGGTATTTTCAGGAGAAAAAGAATGGAAAAATTAACCGGGGCTGAAATCAAGGCTTTGAAGAGCAGGGCTCATCATCTCAAACCGGTGGTAATGATTGGCCAGAAGGGGATTACTGATGCTCTGATAAAAGCCATGAAAGAGACCCTCGATGCCCATGAACTGATAAAAGTGAAGTTTATTGACTTTAAAGAAGAAAAGAAAGACCTGGCCATCGAGCTGTCGGAAAAAACTGAAAGCTCCCTGGTCGGCATGATCGGGAATATTGCCATTTTTTATTGTAAAAAGGAAGAAAAAGAGAAACGGGAATAATCAGAAGTTTCCTGTTTGATAAATAATGCCCGATGAACGGTTTTTTGATCAACTAATAATATTTTTTGTTCGATGAGAATAACAGGTAGTGGTAACTTGATATTACCAAATATGACATATTACAGAAAATAAAAAAGAGAAAGATTACTGTTTGTATGGTGGTTATTGTATACTACTATGCATATACAGGAAGATAACCGGTCATGAAAAAGATAGTATTTTATTTTGATCCGACAATAACTAAAGTGTTTACCCGAATCAGCACTGATTCTGGAGAAACCAGGGTTCAATTGTCAACACCACATAATTTTGTCGCCAGGGCAGAACTGGTTGCCCGTATTATTACTATTGATGACGATGATCAGATTGCTACCCGGATAGATCCGGGCTACACGTATTACAAGGTTGCTGGTTTTAAGACCCTCAAGTCGGGCGAGGGTATCTACTTTGATGAAGTGGCGGGCGCCTATAAGGCCTCAGCCTACGGCTTTGTTATCTATTACCGGGGAACCCTTAAACTTGTGCCGGTTCACAGTGTTACCAGAGATAAATTAAAGGTTTACTTTAATGTCTTTCCTACAGAGCGTAAAAAACTTCCCACTGCTTCTGAAATCCAGGAATATCTTCATGAGTATAAGATTCTTACCGGTATTGGTGAGAAAAGAATAAATGACCAGTTGAGTAAAGTGAATGTTGATGAACCCAAATTGACAAGAATGCTGGTTGCCCAGGGAAAGGCTCCGATACATGGACAGGAAGAATATTTTAATCCCCTCGTCGAATTTGAGAAAAAGGCGGGAGAACTCAGGTCTGACGGTAGAATAGACTTTCGTGAAGTCGGTGCCGTGGTCCAGGTGTTTAAGGGACAGGAAATTCTTGAACGGATTCCACCGGTAAAGGCTGAAGATGGAATGGATGTTTACGGTAACCTGGTGCCTGCTGAAATGGCCCAGCCTGAAGGGTATAAACGGGGAGAAAATATTGTTCAGTCGGGAAGCGATGAAAACCTTTTTCTCGCTGGTATTGACGGGGTTCTCAAGATTGTACAGCGGAAGGTTTCAGTACATGAGACGGTTGTAATCAACGGAGATGTTGACTATGAAACAGGAAACATTGAGTTTAACGGCAGTGTTGAGGTAACCGGCTCGGTTCTCCCGGGATTTCACATTAAGGCACATGGCGATGTCCGTATCATGAATAGTATTGAAGATGCTATTATTGAAGCCGGCGGTGATGTCACCATCGGAATGGGGGCTGTTGGAAAAGAAGCGGTAAAAATTCAGTGCGAAGGAAACCTTAAGACAAAATATCTTCTGAATGCCACTGTTGAGGCGGGGGGAACAATAGAAGTCGAAGATTCTATAATAAACTCCAGTGTTTTTTCTAATAAAAGGGTGATTGTCACCGGAAAGAGCGGAAAGGTCGCAGGGGGGGAAATTACCGCTCTCTACAGCATTGAAGCGAAGATTCTCGGGGCCAAGACTGAAACAACGACAATTCTTTCTGTGGGAAGAAATCTTTATATCGAAAAAGAACTCGATGAGGTAAGAAAAGAGATAAATGTCTGGCGTGGGGAAGTAACTGAAGTCATTCGCAAACTGAAAACCACTTTTGGCGAAGGTGTCTTTGAAGATCCGAAAAAATATATAGCCATTCTTCCTCCTGTGAAGAAGAAAAATTGTCTTGCTCTTCTTCAGGAGCTCAATAAGGGAAATAAGCATCTCAAAGAACTCCAGGATAAGGGTCAGCAGATCTCTGAGAAACTGAAGCTCGACGAAGAGCCCTATATTGTTGCCTACGACCGGGTTTACCCGGGAGCTACCCTTAACATCAAAAAGCGTATTAGAAAAATTGACCGGCTCTATGAGAATGCCCGATTTTTCGAGGATCTCGAAACGAGAGATATACGCTTCACTTCTGCCGTTTGATAGAAATTTAATTTGACAAATGTTAATATCGTGAAATTCTATGGCTCACAGTGAGCCTGGCGTGATTATTTGGTCCCGGTGGTAAATTTTTCCGGGGTGAAACAATTCATGAGTTAAAGTGTCTCAACTGAATAGACTCTTTACAGGATTGGAGGTATTATAATGATTGGTGGATTAGGTGTTCCTGAACTGGTAATTATTTTTCTTATCATTCTTGTGCTTTTTGGCGCAAACAAGATTCCGAAAATTGCAAAGGACATCGGTGGTGGAATTAGAGAATTCAAAAAATCTATTTCCGGGGATGATGACGACGACAAGAAAGAAAGTTAATGTTAAAACACACAGATAATTTTCAAAAGAAAAAAGATGAAGCCCTTGAGGCGGGGTTTCTTACCGATGAGCTGGTTTCATTTTACGAAGATCTCTTTGCGTTCCAGGAAAGAAATATCCTTTCTGGAGAAGAATATGACTTCTCACCCTTTGTTGACTCTGCACATCTGCCGGCCTTAAAGGCGGATTCCCTCTCATTTGATGAAAAGACCGGCGGGATACTTGTAAAACATCTCCTTGAGCTTCTTGACATCATTGAAAGGCATCATCCCGGTATTAACACTGAATTTATCCGGAATGCAGTTTCTGAGAATATAGACAGTATGGTGAAAAGCGCTGGTTTTCTCTTGCAGCATGATGTTGATAACCTTTCCGCTGCAGCAACTGAAATGAAAACGGGAATTGATGAGTATATTTTTATTCTCGTGAACTGGCTGAAGCCTCTTTTTGTCTCCATGAGTACTACTGCCATGGAGAATGTCGATACTGAAGAGTGGCTTGCACCGGTGTGTCCCTTCTGCGGCTATCTGGCAGATATGGGGAAAATTGTTGAGTCAAGGGATAGTGTGCGGCGAGCATGAATGGAAGTTTCCCCGATTAACCTGCGCTATCTGTGAAAATACAGAAAAGGATACCCTGGGATTTCTTAATACTGATGATGAATCACCTTACCGTGTCGATTACTGTGACAATTGTAAGGGGTATATCAAGACTGTCCGTATTCCAAAATTTCAGGAAGAATCCCGTTTCGATCTCTCTGTTGAGAATATTTTAACCACATGGCTTGACGCCTCTGCTATTGATCTCGGGTACAGCAGGCCGTAAGGTCCACGGGGAACACAATGATATGTATCCATGGGGCACAATCTGCATTGACTGCGGCGCTCTATGAATCTTTTTCCGCCAGGGGAAAGCATGTAAATGTTTCTCCCCCTGAGCTGTCTGCTTCAACTTTTTTTTCAGGAGAGGAAGAAGTTCCTGACCTGGTAATAATTCTGCCCCCTGAAGCAGACCTTGATCGGGCAGAAGATCATCGGGAAGAGTGCTATAGCAAAACCAGTACCCTGACCCGCGGCATTGCAGATGCTGCGGCAGAGAAGGGAATTCCGGTTTTTTTTATAAGCTCTGTATATGTTTTTGACGGAAGAGCCGGTGAGCCCTATAGTGAAAATGTGTCACCGGCCCCGATTTCTGTGTATGGTGACGCCTGTATGCTTGCAGAGCGGTATCTCATTGAGAGTGGTGCCCCTTTCACGATTATCCGCAGTGGAGAACTTTTTGGTATGGGTGACTGGGATATTTCAGCTCTCCTGAACCGTTTTCAGGATTCAGACTGCGTGCCGGTTCTCTCCGGCACCGTGACTCCCGCCGGGGTCAGCAGCCTTGCTGAAGCGGTTGCTGTACTTGCTGCTCAGTCTGCACGGGGCATGTACCACTACGCCGCTTCAGGGGTCCCGTCGAGACTTGAAATTATGGAGTATCTTTTTTCACGCCTCAGGGAGCGGGAAGGGACGGGTACACTTCCTCCCCTCAAAGAGACTGCCCGCGAAGATGTTCCTCTCGGGGCGGACCGGCTTCAATGGTCGGTTCTTGATACGGGGCGGCTGCGTACAGATTTTTCAATTGATCCTGAGAGTTGGCAGGATGCCGCGGAAGGCTTTCTTGATACATTATAAAAAGGCAGGTAGATGATGAAACCTTATAAAATTGATGAAATCGGAGAGAGTCTCCTTGATATACTGGCCAGTGACAGCCGCATGTCTCCCGAAGAGATTGCACAGCAGCTGAATATTCCTGTAAAGGAAGTTGATAAAAGAATCAATCTGCTTGAAAAAGATAATATAATCCTCGGGTACAAGGCATCGGTCAACTGGCAGCGCATCAGACCCAACATGGTACGGGCGCTTATCGAGGTAAAGGTAACACCTGAAAGAAAAGTCGGTTTTGATGCGGTGGCCGAAACGATTTACCGTTTCCCCGAGGTCGCTTCTCTCTCCCTGTTGTCCGGGGGCTATGACCTGCTGGTACAGATAGAAGGCGAAACCCTGCGGGAAGTTGCTCAGTTCGTCTCTGAGAAACTGGCTACTATAAAAGGAGTCCAGTCGACGGTTTCACACTTCATTCTTAAGACCTACAAGCAGGATGGAGTGATCCTGGTTGATCCCACGGAGAGTAAAAGGCTTCCGGTTACCCCGT
>CAZPEK010000007.1:0-1026 GCA_964585555.1 uncultured Leptospirales bacterium
AGATTATAAAGGCAATTAATCTCATGCTCAAAAATAATTTTGGAATCACCCACACAACAATTCAACTTGAAAATCAGCTCCTTTGTTCCCTTGAAAATGGCGGTTGCTGCAACCGTCCTGTTTCAAAGAAGGATCATTAAAAAATTTACAGTCTTTTTAGACAGGAAGGCGAACCGTAAAGGTGCTTCCCAAATCTTAGAAACTGCTGATTGATATTATCCCTTCTTCTTTGAACTGGCCAGTTATTGATGATGTGAAAATAATTTTAAAATACTATAATGAAAGCAGCGGTGAATCAATAGCAATACTGCAGAATCCAGGGAAAAAGTATTGTCCCTTTTTCGTCAGGTATTTTCTCTCTTGAAAAATTTAGAATGAATGCCGGCTGAAAAAGAATTGTTTTTTTTTCATGGGCAGGTATAATCGAGAAAACAGGAGTAATGTGAAAATGAATAAAAAAAGTGTAGCTGAGAGCAGCATTCAAATTGTTATGCAGATGACCCACCAGGACGCGAATCTCGCGGGAAATGTTCATGGTGGGATGATCATGAAATATATTGATACTACTGCAGGCATTGTTGCCAGCAGGCATACCCAGGGAAACGCGGTTACCGCGTCAATTGATCGTCTCGATTTTCACAGCCCTGTTTTTGTGGGAGACTTGCTGAGGCTTCATGCCAGTATAAACTATGTTGGCAAAACCTCAATGGAGGTAGGCGTTCGGGTCGAAGCAGAAAACTTTATTACCGGCCAGGTCCGCCATACTGCCTCTGCCTATCTCACCTTTGTCCCCCTTGATGCTCAGGGTAAACCCCGACAGGTGCCCCAGATACTTTTTGAGAGTGAAGATGAAATCAGGCGCAACTGCGCGGCGCAGGAACGGAGAAGGTACCGTCTCTCTCTCCGTGACCAGAAACCTGCCGACTGCGGGATGGAATAACCCGCCATGGATAAAAATGTAAAATGTCCTGCATGCGCCGCCCCGATTAATGGTCCTTCTGAATCATGCCCTGCCTGCGGTTATAA
>CAZPEK010000007.1:1036-6077 GCA_964585555.1 uncultured Leptospirales bacterium
GAATTTGCAGCTGAACTGAAGAGTTATTTTCTTCTTTCTGATGAGGCATCATTTCTTGTTGCCCTTGCCGGTCAGATTACCGCCCGGCGAAAAACTGTTGCCGCCCGGGTCCAGCAGGCTGAGAAAAAACTGGCTGCCATGATAACCATTTTAGGGAAAAAAGCTCAAGCCCCGGCAGCGCGCAAAAAGTCCTCTGCGCCGCCTCAGTTGAAGCCTGAGCCTGCGGCTCATGTTAAACCAGAAGAGCCAAAACTTCCGTCAGTCAAAAAGAAACAGCACCTGACGGAAGAAAATCTTGGTGAGAAATGGCTCCTCATCGCCGGTATTGTGATTCTTCTTTTTGGTGTGGGATATTTTCTTAAATACTCTTTTGAGCAGGGATGGATCGGGCCGGCGGCAAGAATTTTAATGGCCTATACTCTTGGCATAATCCTTCTGGCAGGAGGAAACCGGTTCAGGAGCCGGGGTCTTGATACCTTTGGTCTCAGTATCATGGGCGGGGGACTTGCGGTTTTTTATTTTTCCACCTTTGCTGCTTTTCAGATTTATAATCTTTTCGGGCAGGTGACCGCCTTTGGATTCATGATTCTGGTTACCATTCTTTCGGCGTCACTTTCACTTATCTATGACTCGAAATGGCTGGCAGTTCTTGCCCTGGTGGGAGGTTTTCTTACCCCCGCCCTCCTCGGTACCGGAGAGAACAACCAGGTAACCCTGATGACCTACATGGTTCTTCTTAATGGGGGGATTCTTGTGATCGCTTTTTTCAGAAAATGGTCTATTCTGAACATTCTAGGTTTTTTCTTTACCTGGGCCCTCTATTCAGGGTGGCATGGCGCCTGGTACAGTGATGAGGCTTTCTGGGTAACTATTTTTTATATAACAGTTTTTTTTCTCATATACAGCATTGTTCCCTTTGCCTACTACCTGGTACGGCTTACTAAGGATGAAGAGCTGAGGGGATTTTATATTGTCGTACCCGGTTCATTTATCGCCTTTGCCTATAGCTTTGCGGTTATTAGTGAACATTTTTCAAAAGAGGCGGTTTCCCTGGTAGCTTTTCTTTACGCATTTATTTTTCTTTTCATGGCAGGGTGGCTCTACCGTGAAGGAAGGACTCACATTCAGGCCTTTGTTGTTCTTCTCGCAAAGTCAGCTTTTTTTGTTGCCGTCGGGATTCCTCTTCTTTTTAAAGGGCCGTGGATCACCATTTTCTGGGCTGCCCTTGCCCCCCTGCTTCTTTACCTTGGTATAAATCTCAAGCGAAAGGCCCTTTCTATAGAGGCATATCTGGTGCTTGCCGCTGTCCTTGTTAAGTATCTCTTCAATGATTTCAGCGAAGTGTTTCATCTGACCACAGACTTTTTTTTCCGGGATGGTTATACTGACCAGATAGTGTCGCGCTATGTTCTTGAAATATTTGTTATTGCCGTATTGTTCTATTTTATGCGCCTGGTAAAAAAAGAACAAATTACTTTTATAAATAGTAACGGTGACGGAAGTTTATTCTCTGCCCTGATGGGAGTAATTGTTTTTCTTACCCTGCAGTTCGAGGTGCTTGCTTTTTTTCATCATTATCTTCCCGAAGGAAGTTACGCCGCCCTGTCGGTATACTGGGCTCTTTTTTCTATCGGCGTTATGGCACTGGGCTTTCGTTATAACAACAGCAGCATCAGGAGAACCGCAATAGCCCTTTTCGGTATAACCATACTCAAGGTTTTTCTTTTTGATACAGCCAGGTTCAGTACCCCCTACAGGATTCTTTCTTTCTTCCTGGTGGGCCTGCTTCTTGTGGGAGCCTCATACCTCTATTATCGATTTAAGGACAGGATTATTGAATCGATTGCAGAGAAGGATGATGATAAAACTTCCTTATAATAAAAACTGTTTTTCTAATGAGCATTTTTCATGACGGGTATTCTAAAAATTCTCCATGGTCCGGGAAGCCCCCGTTGCCCTTTGAGTATCTATGGAGTTTTCAGGAGGAGTTGATATGAGGCAGACAATACAGGTCATAGTTGATGAAGCCCTTGCTTCTCACTGTGATGATGTTGATTTGTTCAGGGAAGTTCTCGAAGAGCTCATACACGCCTGGGGTCAGCTCATGGGAGAGGAAGGACTGAGTGAAATCGGTGTCATGATAGAGAAGGAGCGGCAGCGGATTAACAAGATTGTCTAAAGGTTAAGGTTGTCTCGGAGCATGGAAGTAATAAGAAACATTCCATGCTCCATGTCTGGTATACTGTTACAGTTTTGCGAGACTCTCCTTGAGCTTGGAAAGGATCTCGCTGAATTCATCTTTTTTCTGCTTTTCTTTTTCGATAACCGCTTCAGGAGCCTTACCGATGAAATTTTCATTAGAGAGTTTTTTTTCTACACGGTCAAAGTCTTCCTGAACTTTTGCGATTTCTTTTGCGAGACGTGCCTTTTCTTTCTCTACATCGATCAGTCCTTTAAGGGGAATGTAGATTTCAACATCCCTGAGTACCGCTGAAGCATCGGTGTTGTCAGGTTCATAGGCCGGGTCTATCGTTACAGTTTCAACCCGGGCGAGGGCCTGGATGTGAACAGTTTCACGCTTGATAATTGCTGTGATGCCCTGATCTGATGTTTTAAAAACAACACTCGCTTTTTTGTCAGGTGGTATGTTCATCTCACCGCGAACATTTCTGATTTTATATACCAGCTCTTTGAAGGTTTCTGTCTCTTCGGCTTCTGTCAAAAAGTTGAATCTTTTTTCGGTAACCGGCCATGGGGCAATGATTATGCGTCCTTCCTTTCCCCCGGTAATTTTTTCCCAGATCTCTTCGGTGATGAAGGGCATGAAGGGATGCATCAGCTGGAGGCATTTTTTAAGAACATGGTAAAGAACCTGTTTCGCTGTATCAGATGAAGCTTCCGCTCCTGCTTCTTTTGCGTAAACCCGCTGTTTGGTCAGTTCGATGTACCAGTCACAGAATTCATGCCACCAGAAATCGTATATCTCCTGGCCGGCTTCATTGAATTTATACGTTTCAAGAGAACGAGTGGTGGTCTCTATGGCACGGTTCAGTCGGTGGAGAATCCACCGGTCGAAATTTTCAAGCTCATCGCTTTTAATTTCCCGGGGGGTGAAGTCGTCTCCAAGGTTCATCAGGATGACCTTTGTGGCATTCCAGATTTTATTAATAAATGAACGGTAGCCTTCAACCCGTTTTTCAGAAAAGACCACATCGCGTCCCTGTGCCGCAAATATGGCAAGGGTAAACCGGAAAGCATCGGTGCCGTACTGGTCCATCATGATCAGAGGGTCTACTACATTGCCCCGGCTTTTACTCATTTTGTGTCCATGTTCATCACGCACCAGGGCGTGAATGTAGACATCCTTAAAGGGAATGTTATCCATGAATTTCATGCCCATCATGATCATTCGGGCTACCCAGAAAAAGATGATGTCAAAACCGGTGACCAGTACATCGGTGGGATAATATTTTTTAAGGGTTTCTGTATCCTCAGGCCAGCCCATGGTGCTGAAGGGCCATAGACCTGAGGAGAACCATGTGTCGAGGACATCTTCATCCTGTTTAAGGTTTGTTGAACCGCATTTGCTGCATTTTTTTGGATTATCAAGCTCAACGTTTATATGCTCACAGTCCTGGCAGTAGAAAGCGGGAACCCGGTGGCCAAACCAGAGCTGCCGGGAAATACACCAGTCACGGATGTTATACATCCATTCAAAATAGGTCTTTTCCCAGTTCTTCGGGACAAAGCGAATTCGTCCGTCTTCAACCGCCTTGATCGCTTCGTCAGCCAGGGGCTTTATTTTTACGAACCACTGTTTTGAAAGATAGGGCTCAATAATGGTCTGGCATCGGTAACAGTGTCCTACTGAGTGATCATGTTTTTCTGTTTTTACCAACAGGCCAAGGGCATCAAGATCTTCGATTATTTTTTTTCTCGCGTCAAAGCGTGAAAGCCCCTGGTAGACTCCCCCGTTTTCATTGATGACGCCGTGGACATCGAGTACATTGATTTCTTCGAGGCCGTTGCGCTTGCCCATGTCGAAGTCATTGGGATCATGGGCCGGGGTGACCTTGACCAGTCCGGTTCCGAATTCTTTGTCTACATATTCATCGGCAAAAATCGGTATTTCTCTTTCCATGAGAGGAAGTATTACTTTTTTCCCCACCAGGTCTGTATAGCGTTCGTCATCGGGATTTACCGCTACGCCGGTATCTCCCAGCATGGTTTCAGGGCGGGTGGTAGCGACCGTTATAAAGTCATCGGTCCCGGCAATGGGATATTTGATGTGCCAGAAACTTCCTTCAAGATCTTTATACTCTGTTTCAATATCTGAAAGGGCGGTGGTACAGCGGGGACACCAGTTAATAATCCGGTATCCCTGGTAGATGAGGTCTTCATCGTAGAGGGTCTTGAAAACCTTATGGACCGCCCGGGAGAGTCCTTCGTCGAGGGTGAAACGTTCCCGCTCCCAGTCGAGACTGCAGCCGAGGCGTTTGAGCTGCCCCTTGATTGTGCCCCCGGACTGTTCCTTCCATTCCCAGACCCGCTCCTGGAATTTTTCACGCCCCAGGTCGTCCTTGGTTTTTCCTTCTTCTTTCAGAAGCCGTTCGACCACGTTCTGGGTTGCGATGCCCGCATGATCCATTCCGGGCATCCAGAGGACAGACTTCCCCTCCATACGTTTCCATCGAGCCAGGATATCCTGCAGTGTATTGTTGAGGGCGTGACCCATGTGAAGGTTGCCCGTTACATTGGGCGGGGGGATTACAATGGAGTAGGGCTCTTTGCCGTCATTTTCATCGGCGTGAAAAAAGCCTTCTTTTTCCCAGATTTCGTACCATTTTTTTTCAGCTTCTTCTGGCTCAAAAGTTGCAGGAAGTTCCATATAACTAGCCCCGTATCAGTAAATTTGTTGTCTTTTCAGACTTTCATCATTCCCGTGTGAAGCCGGCCTTCGTAGATTTTCCGCGGGGAGAGACCTGTGCTGAGCGCAGCCGAAGTAGCGTCCCCTTGTGCCGGATACCGGGGTTTTTCTCAG
>CAZPEK010000007.1:6137-7430 GCA_964585555.1 uncultured Leptospirales bacterium
CGATACGTCAATCTATTTTCAGGGGAGTTTTTTAATGGCCCGCTCAAGGCGCGTAAGGGTATTTTTTTTGTTTCCCCTTTCGGCAAAGATGATATAACCATGCCTGTTGACCAGAAAGGTGGCGGGGACAGTTTTTTTCGGATTATAGTTCTGCAGTGCCATGTGGTAGAGATCCATCAGGTATACATGGCTGACGCCTATTTCTTTAAGGGTTTCGTCTGCCTTTTGTTTCGCACTTCCTGAACTGTCGTTTTTATCTACATTTATTAAAATTAGGCTCATGTTTTTGATTTTGCCGTATTTTTTTTCTAACTCAACAAGGTGGGGCATCTCTTTTTTGCAGGGGGCGCAGAAACTGGCCCAGAAGGATATCAGGAGGTTTCCCTTGAGGCGTGATTTATAGACAAATTGACCCCTGTTGTCCATCAGGGCAAAGCCGGGGGCCTTGCGTGCCGCATGGAGGCTTCCAACCATAAGGGCAAGCATGGTTATAAGAATGACAGTACGATTCTTTTTCATGAGGGGTAAACTTCCTTTTTCAATTTGTTATGCCCCATTTTGAGGAAATTGTTCTGTTGTTGCAAGAATAATTTGATTTCCCCGCCTTCGTTTCCAATTTCAACAGGGGGGTTCTGGTTTATTCAGTTCATGGTGTGTACCTGTTTTAGAATGTAAAAAGACTTGCATGACCAGTCCCTTTTGGTGATATTTAATTATTCCGGTGATGTGATACAGGTCTGGCGCAGAGCTGTATCTCGTGGGCCGGTGGGTGTGTAAATAAATCCCTGAATGCATAAGTTGTTCATAGCGAGTTAAAAATGTCACAAAGTATTGAAAATCTTTATCTGGAAATTAAAGAAAAAATTACAGTAGAGTATCTTAAGGGTATCACTGTTGATATTATCAATGCCTATAAAAACAAAAAATACAGTTATCTCAGAAAGTATGCCCATGTTTTAAATCTTCAGGAAGATATAAAACATGGGAAGCTTTTTTCTCTTCTCATTAAGAAATATCATCCTGACAGAATATCTTTTATACTGAAACAGGCTGCTTTGTACAAAGAGAATAATGATTACGAGAAGCTGCTGCAGTTTCGAGATGCTTATTTTTTTATTGTGAAGGAAGAAAATTCTGTAATTGATGAACCGATCGAATTCGAAACAGTATTTACCTTTGACAGTGATGACTTCGGTTACAGTGAAAAGAATATCTACGAAGATGATAATCTCGGTGAATCAAACCTGGAATTCGAAGATGAATACAGCTTTGTTGATGCGGTGAAAAACCTGT
>CAZPEK010000007.1:7440-23721 GCA_964585555.1 uncultured Leptospirales bacterium
GGAGGTCTGGATGTCGAAATCAGTGAGGCTGATTTACGAAATCTCGACGGATCTCTGGACCTCTCGGATTATGATTTAGGCGATCTCAGCGGTATAGAACACTGCCTGTATGTTAACGAACTTAACCTTTCAGGGAATGGGATTGAAAAAATTGGAAGACTTGCCGGCCTGATTCGACTGCAGTTTCTTTTTCTTTCGGATAACAGTATTGAAAATATCAATGTGCTTGAGAATCTTGAGCATTTGAAAGAACTGGATCTGAGTTTTAATGAAATTTCTGATATACATGTATTGCGAAATCTTAAGAACCTGGAGTATGTAAATCTTATTGGTAATCCCATTGTAGATTATTCCGTAATAAAAGATCTTGTTGCCCGGGGAGTTATTGTAATTTTTGAAGAAAATATTTTAGTGTAGTGCTTCGCATTTTTTAAAGTCTGTCATGATAATACTTTGACATTATGACGGGGATACAGTAAAAATTTTTCACAGCCCAGAGTACCGGGAGTCAAGGTATACAAGGTGTCAGTGACAGCCTGGAAAACATTCAGGGAAAGAAAGGACAGGTCATATATGACTGTCAGAGATGGACCTTCAGGGATACATCTCTTGAAATATAAGTATTCAAGCGCCTGTGGGGTTTATAAGCGTGTTGCGCGTTATGGACTTGACGGAAAAAAAGCGGCTAACTCACAGGGGGTTCACCTCAGCGTGTACGATAAAAAACGTCGTGCCTATGTGTCTTACGGCCTGGACGGAGAGAAGATTATTTTAAAGAAGAAAAAGAAACCCGGCCGTTAGGGCAGAATGCATAATGGCATAGCCCGGCATGTTGAGGCGGTTATTTGATGCTTTTATGAGGGAAGTTCCTGATAAATGCTTGCAGTTATTAATAATATAAAAAAAGCCTTGCATGTTAGATTTTTCAGGATTAATATTTTTTTAAACACACCAGGGAGTCCTCTGTTATGAAAAAGCTGATTGTTGTTATAGCCTGTTGCCTGTGTCTTTTGCCGTCAATTTCCGGCAGGGAAAAGTTGCGGGTTGCCGTGGTGCCCTTTGATAACCTTGGAAAGGTAAAAGCATATGATTATCTTTCTGCGGGATTCAGTGAAACCATCACTATCGGGCTTTTTCAGATTCCCGATATTCTCGTTGTAGAGCGGCAGGGCCTTGACCGGGTTCTGCGTGAGCAGCAGCTTTCAATGACTGGTCTGGTCAATGAAAAGAACGGCGTTAAAATCGGCAATATGGTGGGGGCTAATTACCTGCTGGTGGGCCGGTACCAGATACATCAGAACAAAATTCGTGTTTTCTGCAAACTCATTGATGTGGAAACCGGGATTATTTCGAGAAAGCATTCTTTTCATAAGACCGGTTTGCTGGATAATATTTTTGATCTTCAGGACAGCCTGGTAAACACCATAGCCCATTCCTTTAATATCAATATCAAAAATGACGAGAAAAAACGAATTGATAAAGTTACCCTGGATTTTTCAGTCAACAGGAAGGCCTTCGAACTATATTTACAGGCCCGGCAGGAATTCTTCCTTTCCACTCCGGAAAGTTATGAACGGGCTATTGTTCTGTATAAAAAGGCCCTTGCGCAGAATAGTAATTTTTCTCTGGCCTGGGCAGGGCTTTCTTCCGCTAATCTGTACTGGGGATTTGAACGAAGCTGGAACAGTCAGTCATATCAAGAATATTACCGCGAAGCATTAGACGCGGCGCGGCGTTCGGTTAAACTGGCTCCTGAACTGTCAGAGACCCATACAGCCCTGGCACTTGTATACGCCTACTGGCTTCCGGAACCGCGGAGAAGAGAGGCAGAAAAAGAAGCAAATCATGCAATCAGCCTTAATCCCAATAATGCAGAGGCATATTTTGCCATATCCCGGGCACGGAAGGGGGATGTCTCTTATTTGAAAAAGACCATTGAGCTTAATCCTCAGTATATTCTGGCATATAACTGGCTTGGCATTACCTACCAAAAAAAGAACATGATCAGTGAAGCCATTAAAATGCATGAGACCTCTATCAGGCTGAATCCCCAATGGGCCCTTGAGTATGCAAATCTCTCATACTGCTACTACCTGAAGGGGCAGTACAGAAAAGCGATGGCTTTGATCAATCAAGCCATCAGTCTTAAGCCTGATCTTAAACCGGCTTATCAAATAAAAAGGATGATTCAGAGTAGAATGAAAAGATAACATATATTAATCTTGAAGGCTATGCCTGTCTCCATCAGTTGTGAAAACTTAAATAATCATAATACAGTGCAGAATTTGCTTGCAAAATGAATAATATAAAGGATGTTGTGTGTATCTACGATAGAGTTGGCTCATGAATCTTCTGTAGTGAGCCAATGTATAAAAAAGGAATAATAGATTGAACCTTCCAAACAAGATTTCAGTAAGTAGAATATTTGTAATGTTTATTGCCATTATCCTGGCGAGTGTCGGGGATATTAACGAAACCTCAACCAGTACGGCAGCATACTGGTTTCATGTTACCGCCTATATTCTCGCCTTTATTGCAGGTTTCTCTGATATCGTTGACGGCTGGATTGCCCGAAAGTATAACCTGGTTACTGATTTTGGCATGCTGATGGATCCTCTTGCGGACAAGATATTTTTGTCAATTTCATATATTCTGATGGTTAAAGTCGGTTTAATTCCTGCGTTGATAGCAATAATAATTATCTGCAGGGAGTTTATGGTAACAGGCCTCAGGACTCTTGTGGTGCAGAAAGGGACTGTGATGGCCGCTGACGGTCTGGGAAAAATTAAATCAATTGTACAGACCGTGGTGGTTGGAGTTGCCGGTGCGGCCTGGGTAAGGATTGGCGGGCTTACCCTTGACATGCTGAATGTATACCATCTGTGGGATATTATACTCTGGTTTACCGCCGCGCTCACCGTCTGGTCAGGAGTTAAATATTTTATTCAGTACAGGACCCTGTACCTGGAAGATGCTTAATAACATGCCTTGCAAAAATAGTACTGTACCTGTTCTTATCGCATATAGTCTTTCTTTATCGAAAATAGTTTAGTCTTTTTTCGTAAAAGAAGCTTCCATCGAATCGAGTTTTTCCCAGCGGGCAAAGAGTATTTCCAGTTCGCCTTCACAGTTTTCAAGTTCTTCTTTTAAAGCGGCAACCCGTGATCCCTTTTCCTGGTAAAGGGCGGGATCGGCGAGGAGCCGGTGAATCTCTTCGATACGGTTTTCCTTTTCTTCGAGGAGAACCGGTAATTCTTCAAGTTCTTTTTTTTCTTTGAAGCTCAGTTTTGTTTTTGCCTGCTTTGGCCTGGCCTTTGGTTTTTTTTCTTCTTTTGCCTTAACTTCCTTTTCAATTTTACCCTGAATAAGCCAGTCATCGTAGCCCCCGGCGTATTCCTTTATCTGACCGTTTCCTTCGAAGACCAGGGTGCTGGTCACAACATTATTGAGGAAAGTCCGGTCGTGGCTGATGAGCAGGAGAGTACCGGAGTACTCAACCAGGAGCTCTTCGAGGAGTTCCATGGTTTCGATGTCCAGATCATTGGTCGGTTCATCGAGAATGAGAAGGTTGGCCGGGTGGGTGAAAAGCTTTGCAAGGAGAAGGCGGTTTTTTTCTCCACCTGAGAGAACCTCTACCTTGACATCGGCGCGGTCAGGTGTGAAGAGGAAGTCCTGCAGGTAGCCGATGACGTGCTTTGTCCCGCCGTTGAACTCAATGATCTCATTGCCGTCAGTAACATTCTGGCGAACCGTTCGATTTTCATCAAGGCGGTCACGGAGCTGGTCGAAATACGCCTCTTCGATTTTTGTGCCCAGTTTGATTGTTCCCCCGTCGCTTGTCAATTTTTCAAGAAGCAGTTTGACCAGGGTAGACTTACCGCAGCCGTTGGGTCCGATGATGCCTATCTTGTCTCCCCGTAGTATGCGGGTTGAAAAGTTTTCGATAATTTTATTTTCTCCGTAACTGAAGGAAATATTTTTCGCCTCAATGACCAGCTTGCCTGAAGTTTCGGCCTCCTGGATGCCGATGCGTGCCGAACCGGTCCGCTCCCGCCTTTCGGCTCTCTCTTTTCTCATCTGCTCCAGGGCCCTGACACGGCCTTCGTTTCTGGTGCGCCTCGCTTTGATGCCCTTACGTATCCAGGCTTCTTCACGGGCAAGGCGCTTGTCAAATTCAGCGTTTTGGGATTCTTCCGAGTCGAGCCACGCCTCTTTTCGTTTTAGAAAAGTCTGGTAATCGCATTTCCAGTCAAAAAGGCGCCCGCGGTCCAGCTCAATTATCCGGTTGGCGATTTTTTTCATAAAGGTCCGGTCGTGGGTCACAAAGAAAAGGGTCTTCTGGTACCGGGCAAGAAAGTCTTCAAGCCAGCTGATCGATTCGATATCAAGGTGGTTAGTCGGCTCATCAAGGAGGAGAATGTCCGGGTCGTTCACCAGGGCTCGCCCCAGGAGTACCCGGCGCTTCATGCCTGCCGACAGGGTCTCAAAGTTCAGGCCTCCATTAAGCGTAAGGAGGGAGAGGATACGTTCGACCTGGCGGTGTTTTTCCTGTTCACTGTGGTGGGTTTCTGAATTGTCATCTTCTATCCCTGTTTCGAGTACCGATGCGATCGTACCGCTGATGTCAGCGGGAACCTCCTGGGTAAGGAGAGCGGTTCTCATGTTTTTGTCATGGACAAGCATTCCCCCGTCAGGTTCATGGCTGCCGTTGATCAGGCGCATCATGGTCGATTTGCCGCAGCCGTTTCTTCCCAGAAGGGATATCTTTTCTCCCTCCTGTATCTGAAGGTTGACATTGTCAAGAAGGGGCTCGCTCCCGAAGGCGAGGGTTACATTTTGCAGGTTTAACAGGGCCATGTGGATTTTTCCTCTGAAAGTAGATGTCTTCTTTTTCTGGGAGGACGGTTTTCTGTCAAGATGCTTTTTCCATGGCAGGGTATATTACATATTATCCGGTTCTTTTGCCTGCGATCCTGAGTGTAATTATATCAGAAAATAAACGTGATGTTCTTCCTCCGCTTATGCGGTGAAAAAAGCTGACTGATTTGGATAAAAAGCCGGGCATGATCAGGAAACGTTTTTTTCTGATACCCCGGAGAATCGACCGTGCAGCCTTATCCGCATTAAGTATTCCTGCAAGTTTCTTGACGGCCAGTGCTTCAGGGGGAATGGTTTTTCTCTCTTCATCGACAAGGGGTGTTGTGACCTCCGGTGGGCACACAACAGAAACTGTGATGCCCCTGAGGCGCAGTTCATTTCTTAGGCTTTCTGCCATGCCCATTACGGCAAATTTAGATGTGCCGTAGGCGCTATAGCCGTACATGCCGATGAGTCCGGCCAAAGAAGACATGAGTACCAGGTGGCCCCCTGTTTCTTCGAGAAGGGGGATCGCCGCTTTTGCCAGGTACCAGCTTCCAAAGACGTTGGTGCGTATCAGCGTTTCGAAACTTTCAGTCGATATGTTTTCAAAATAATCACCCTTGCCGACACCTGCACTGTTTATAACCAGATCGGGCATCCCCACTTTATTGGCGGCCTCTGACAGAGCTGTCTGTACGCTTTTGTTTGAAGAGATGTCCATGGTAACGGGTAATATTTTATTGTGATGGGGGGAAGTCTTTGCAACAGCTTCGACCGCTTTTTCAAGGCCCTCGCGGCCCCGGGCGAAAAGCACGATGTCAGCCCCCTGCAGGGATAAGTGTTTCGCCAGAGCGAGTCCGATGCCACTTGACCCGCCGGTGATGTATACAGTTTGTTTTTTGTTTTTTGAATTTTTTCTCATGATATATTTCCCGGTGAGAGTAAAATATGTTTCTCAATGTAATTTTGGACTTCTGAAATTCCTTCTTTGTATGTGACGGAAGTTTCAAAGGCGAGTTTTTGCCGGGCTCGCGTTGAGGGGAAACGGTTATCAGACCCAATTAAATTTAGAGCCTCCCTGGTAACAGGAGGACGGGTCTTGATTCTGAATATTCGATACAGGATTTCAAAAAACCGGGCACTGATGCTGACCATCCAGCGTGGAAGTGCTGACTGGTCTTTCATACCGAGGATTGCTGCGATGTCATTAAAGTATTGCGTCCAGGTAACATCAAGCTCGTCCGAGGCATTATAAACCTCGCCATTACTCTTCTCGTATTCAGCCGCTCTGATTATCAGAGCCGCAAGGTTGTCGACATGTATCAGTCCCGCATTATTGCCCCCGGCACCAACCAGTGAAGGTAGACCGCTTCTGATTACATCAACAACATCGTTTACCCAGGGGCCTGAGCCGGCGCCATATACATTGGCGGGTCTGATTACGGTAAGGTCCATGTTGTGCTCACGGTGATACGTCCAGGCGAGCTTTTCCTGGGCCTGCTTCGTTCTGCTGTAGGGTCCGAGAGGAATTCCGAAGCCCCTTTCTTCTTCGCATGTCCCTGAATAGATATGAGTACCGTATACGGCAATGCTTGAAAGAAGTACAACACGGGTTTGATTTTTAACCGCTTCTTCAAAGATGTGACGGCTTCCCTCGACGGTGATCTGGCGGAATAGTTCCTCGTCACCCCAGTCGCTCACCACTGCTGCACAGTGAATTACCGTGCCGGCATTTTTCATTGCCTCGGCAACCGGTACTTTCTCCGTAATACTGCCACGGATAGTCGCAACACTATTGTTCCACTCGGGAGGAAGTTCTTCCTTCGGAAGGACAAGGGCGCGTACAGGGATTTCTGAATCGAGTAGAAGTGAAACAATTCGTTTGCCAATGAAGCCTGTTGCTCCTGTAACGAGGACGGGTTTCTTCAGTTTGCTGGACATCTTTTGCATCCTCCTCTGAAAGTTTTCTTGTTACAGTACCTCAATTCCTGCTTTTCTGTAAATTTCACGGCAGGTTTGAACTTCCTTTTTATCTATGAAGTCCTGCATCTCTTTCTTTTTCGAGTACCGGTTGGTGACGCCGATTTTTTGATTCTTCTCGTGCCACAGGGGATTGTAGTCGAGAAGGGATGCCCTCGTAACATTATTTACTTTGAGAAAATCGGCAATTGCCTCAAGGTTTTCCGTGCCGTCGGTGATGCCGGGAACCAGGGGCGTCCGGGGAAGTATCGGTACTCCGCCATCGAGAAACTTTTCATGGAGCCGGGAAAAGTTTTCAAGGATAATTTTGTTTGAAGCGCCGCAGTATTTTTTATGTGCTTCTTCGTCGAAGATTTTGATGTCAAAGAAGATTTCATCCAGGTGGGGATAGACTTTTTCAATGAATGTATCAAAGCTGAAAAGCCCGCATGTTTCAAGAAGTACGTGAATGTTTTCTTTTTTTGCCCCCGCGGCAACTTCTGCAAGAAAGTCGATGTCCAGTGCCGGTTCTCCCCCTGAGAGGGTTATGCCCCCGCCGGAGCTTTCGTAAAAAGGCTTGTCACGTGTTACGATTTCAAGAATTTCATTGACCGTCATCCTTTTTCCCGCGCGGCTCAGAGCCCCTGAGGGGCAGACATCGGTGCACTTAAAGCAGAGGGTGCATTTTTCCCGGTTGATGAATTCTTTCTTTTTTCTTTTCAAGGCTCCCTCCGGGCATGCCTCGATGCAGGCGTCACAGGCGACACAGGCGCCTCCGTCAAAGGAGAGCTCTGGGGTTCTTTTTTTGCTTTCCGGGTTGTGGCACCAGACGCAGTCAAGGGGGCAGCCCTTGAAAAATACTACCGACCTGATGCCGGGGCCGTCATCAAGAGAGTTCCCTTTAATTTCAAGGATCAGGGGGGAAGGTAAAGTTATCTGCTTTGTCCCGGTTTTCATTACTTTTTTTATTTTCCTATATTCCGTATTCGGCCCGCTCTATCAGTTCAAGCTGCATGTCCCGGTTCAGAGTAGTAAAGTAGGCATTGTAGCCTGAGATTCGAACCAGGAGGTCCCGGTATGCCTCGGGGTTTTCCATGGCATCCTTCAGCATGGCGGAAGATACTATATTAAACTGTATCTGCATCCCTCCCATTTCAGTGTAGCTTTTTGCATAGGAGTATATATTGTTTACCGCTTCTTTATGACTCTCCGAGGCCTGGGGAACAATCTTTACATTAAAGGCGATATTATTGTTCATGTTTTCAGCCTTCAGTTTGGAGACATCCCGCAGGTTATCGAGAAGTGATTTTGAGGCATGGGCCTCCGGGGTGAGCCCCGGGGTGAAGGCCTTTCCAGCCAGACGTCCTGAAGGGAGGGCCCCGGTGAGTGTACCGAAGGCGACATGGTTTGACATTGACCAGAAGCCTGCGGTGTAGATGCCTCCCCGGTAATTTGACCGTCGGCCAAAGGAATCATGGGCGTGTTTGACTACCCGGTTGGCGATTTTCAGGGCCTCTTTGTCTCCTGATCCAAAAAGAGGCACCCGGGTCTTTATCATTGCAAGGAGGGCTTTACTGTTTTGGAAGTTACTGTTGACGGCTTTAAGCATTTCTTCAAGGCTTACCAGCTTCTCATCGAAGACCAGCTTCTTGACTGCCATGAGCGAGTCGGTAACATCCGCCAGACCGATGCATGCCGTTCCGGAAGAATTATACCGGGCACCGCCCCGGGTGACATCGATTCCTTTGTCGATAGAACCGTCTATCATGCTCGACAGGAAGGGCGTCGGCCTTATGATCTGATGGGCTTCTCCAAGAAGATTATTATAGGCGCAGGACTGCTCGGCGAGAAAGTCAAACTGCCGGCAGAAGGCTTTAAAGAATTTCTCAAAGGTGTCAAAGTCGCCTTCTGATATGCTTCCTGTTTCAGGGCCTGCTTTCCAGCGCATCAGGGGGTGCAGACCGTTATTCATAGCCATTTCGAGAGCTGCCACCATGTTAAACATCATGCAGTTTGTGTGCCCCATGTGACGTCCCGATAGTGTCGGCTCTACACATCCTGTAGCAGACCAGTCACGGAGGTGTTTTGCCGGATAATTGAATTCTTTCAGAGAGTCCATGACCACCTCATCGTTATGGATGGAAGGGGTTGCCGTAGTGTTCAGGTTTACCTCGCAGAGACGCTTCAGGTAGGTGTCGCTGTTCTTCTTTTCATGGTACCGGGCGTTTACATTGGGGTCACGGATTTTCAGCATTTCTGTTACTTTCAAAAAGATATAGGTCATGTCATTGACCCCGTCTTTTCCATCAGGTGTGATCCCTCCGAGGGTGATGGCCTGGTCAGAAGAACTTCCCCCGAAAAGATAATTTCCAATATCAGGCACCAGGGGCAGGTGATCGGTGCAACGCATATAGAAACAGCCGATCAGATCAATGGCATGGTGGATGTAATCTTCCTTACCCTTTTTTGTTTTAATTTTTTTTATGTCAGCCTCAAAATAAGGCTGAAGCCACTGGTCAAGGCGTCCGAGAGAAAGGCCTGCGTTGGTGTTTTCCATGTGCAGGGCCACCCAGATAATCCAGAGAGCGTTGACCGCCTCATCTAAAGTGCGGGCTCCCTCCATGGGGACACGGCTGCAGATGCGGGCGAGATGATCGAGTTCTTTTTTTCTTTGTGGATCTGACGCGTCATGGGACTGGGCTTTTGCCTCCTGTGAAAGGTTCAGGGCATAGGCGTTGATTCCTTCGAGAGTGATCTTCATTGCCGAGAGAAGGTCTTTTTTATCTTTTCGTGCAGCCTGAGTTTTTTTGAGCTCGCTGTTAATTTTCTGCGCCAGGCCGCGGGTCCCCCGGGCTAGTATCATAGGGTAGTCGATAATGGTGTGTGATATGGCAACGGTCTTCCAGAGAAAGTATACGGCAAAACGTTCATCCAGCTGCTGGCAGAGGGGAGCTCCTTTGGTCTCTCTGACATGCTCCCGGATATTGCGCTTTAACCAGTAGGGGTAGACTTTTTTGTGAAGTATCTCAATAGAATCGGGATCCACATCATAGGGATTGAGCTCCCGGTACGGCGTGGTGAAAAGTTCACCCCAGATCATGGTACCATGAGAATCAGGATAAAGTACCACTCCGATTTCTCTGGTGGTTGTGGTGCCTGCAACCAGATCATTCTCTCTGATGATGGGCCGGCGGTTTTTCATCAGGTGTTTAAAGGCATGAGCCTGGCGGATTTCAGGCTGCCAGGGATTGCCTTCACTGTCGTGCTCAAAGCCATTGGCTCTGAACCATTCGGTTAAAAGAAGGGGCCGTTCATGGCAGAGAGCCGGCCTGGTGGTAAAGTGAATGTCAAGAAAAGATTTCAGGCGGGGGAAGTCAGAAAGCCGGTAGCCTTCGAGCCACGGGTCTGCAAGATAATGCACCCCACGGTCCCGGGTTTCCGCGGAAAGAAACTCTTCGGCTTTTTTTTTCCGGGTTTTCGGCTCTTCTTTTGCTTTTTTCTTTTTGCCGGGGTAACCGGGGCTTTCTTTTTTAAGCATCTTTATCTGTTTCTTTTTCAGGAGTGCCGAAAGAAGAAAGTTGAAAAGCTGAAGGTACGCAAGATTTCCATGAGGGACCATCCGGTTTTTCATCAAGAGATTAAAGAGTTCACTGGGGGGGCTTGTTATCATTTTTCTGATAGATGCGTCATCAATAAAAAGAAGGCGAGCCTCGGCATTTTCGTCACTCCCGGGGGCCACGGTAACCTTTCCCCCTTTGAATGCTATTGACCATGCAACGGTTCCGCCTTCAGTCTCAACGGCAATCGAGAAATCAAGCCAGCCTTCTTCCCACTGGAGATACTTTCTGAGGGATTTACGTCGGTTGTAGTTCAGAGCCATAAGTTTGAGAAGTATTCCCGTCAGGGTGTTGGTGAAGCCCCGGGCGGTGGTGGGATTTGTTTTAGAAAAGTGCATGTTCATCTTTCTTCTTCCCTTCTTATTTTTTCTGTGCGGTACCTGATTCTATCTGCTGCTTTAGCGTGGTCACTGAGGCGACCAGATCGTCAACGCGGCGGAAAAGGATTTCTCTACTTGCTTCGTTTACCTCGTAGAGCACCCGGCTGTTGTAGAGGCTGATAATACCGTGGAGATCAGACCACATTGTAGTTACCAGGTAACTGATATATTCCCTGTCGACAGTAAAGTTCATCTCGGTGCTGTATGCGGTAATTAGATTATGGAAAATTGTGAAGCAGCGCATTGAGGTCTCCTTCTCCAGGCGGGCGGTTGCCTCAATATCTGTTCCGATGTAATCGGTATATTTGGGCGTTGAAAGGCTGAACATAATATCATAGTAGCTGGGGAAGTTTATGCCGAAGTCTGCATAGGCCCGTACCATGGCAGTAAGACGATCGCTGAGATTGTCATAGGCCTCAAGGCCGGCTCTGAGCCCCTGGTAGAGGATTTCAAATCCCTTCATGCGGATAAAAAGATTTAATTCATCCTTACTGGCAACGTAGTTGTATATTGTGGTGGCAGTAATGCCGAGGCGAGCGGCAATTTTGCGCATACTCAGGTTGCTGAAACCCTCGGTAATAATCAGCTCAAGGGCCGCTTCAAGTATCTCTTCGCGGATGGCCTCGACTTCTTCCTGGCTTCGGGGTGCCTTTGGCATATTTCCTCTCACAGGTATTGAATGAATAACGGTGTTAGGATAACGGTGTTAACCTATTCTGTCAAGTTTTATTTGCATCTCTGTGTCTCTGATGAGGCTCAGAGCCCCGGTATCGGGGCCTATTTCTCGTAGCTTTTCAAAAGCTGAAGGCGCTCAGAGGTTGCGGGATGGGTTGAAAAGAGATTTGATTTGCCGGAAGTTTTCTGCTGGGTCTCCAGTTTCTTAAGGAGTGCTGCAAAGTGCTTTGCAGATATGTTATTTTCCTTCATGTAGGTGTATGAAAATCTGTCAGCCTCCCGTTCAAAATCCCGGGAATAGCCGCTTTCGATGAGAATACCGGGAAGGGCGGCAATAATAGATGCAGAATTTAGAATATCACCGGTGAGATAGACAAGTACCAGGCCGGCAAGGGAAGACTGCAGTGTCATGCGAAGGCCGTGACGGTGAACCACGTGGCCCGCCTCATGGGCCATGACCCCGATAAATTCATTACGGTGGGAAACCAGGCGGATCAATTCATCGGTTACAATGATCGTTCCGTCAGGGAGGGCGAGGGCATTGGCCCCGATGGCGTTCCCCTTTCGAAAGAGAAGGCGAAAATTATAATCCTTTCCCTGGGCCATCCTGCGGGTCATTCCATTAAAATAGCGCCGGTATTTTCTTTTGGTTCGTTCTTTCAGACCGGAAGGTGCCACGATGCCTTTATCGAGCATTGCTAAAACTTTCAGAGTCATTTTTTCAGAGACTACGGGAGGAATCTGTGACGCGATGCTTTGTGACAGTATGGGAAGACCAAAGGTGAAAAGAAGAACAAGTGAAAGGACTATTGCCGCAAAGGTCGCTCCTATCCACTGCCACCGGGTTTCAAGGGTGTGTATAAACCGGCTCCGGGGTTTTTGAGGAAGGGCATCAAAAAGCTTGTCGAGACTGTCATTGTCAAAAATTTCTACCAGTCCCCCGTCGGGCAGCGAGATGACACAGGGGGTGTCGCCGATGCGGTCGCTGATTTTTAATTCTTCAATAAGGTATCTGCGTGGTTCTTCATTGTACAGATGAACAGTAAAGAGCTTCGGGTCTACTGAAATTTCAGCGTCATGCTTTAAAGACTGGCCGGGAGAGAAAAAATTTCCTGTTATTTTATATGCTGATATCAAAATCGAATGCCTCACCTATTTCTTCTCCTGTTGCAGAGACGTTCTGGGTTTCTGAAGCGAGAAATGAATCCAGGTCTCCATCGGTTTCAAGAGAGATATTTTCCAATCGGTACCGGACAAGCCGTATCAGGGCCCATGGATAAAGAAGGCCGAGAGTGAAAACTATGGCAAAAAAGTTTGAAAAGTATATCCAGAAGACCATTAAAATTTTCTGAGTGCTGGTAAAGGAGATAGAACCGAGAGTTGTGTTGTTAAAGAGATAATTAAAGACTGAAGTTCTCTTGTAGGCGGTCATGAACATGACTGCGGGAAGATAGAGAAACATCATGGCAATGGGCATGAGAAGTGCAATAACTGTTTCATTTCCCAGTATTGTGCCCATGGATTCAGAACCCGTTACGGCAATTGCGGCAACAACCGCTGCTATAATTCCACCGCCAAGGAGTAGAGCCACAATGACCAGGCCGGTGGTGATGAGTCCCCCGAGGATATAGATGACAAAGAAATTTTCCCATTTTCCGGTAAAGTTAAAGGGCGTCTGGCCGTAATGATTCCTGTTGAACATGAATTCTTTTTGGCGGAAGTCGATATAGGGAATTATAAAGCCGAAGGTGACAATAACGAGAAAATACATCCA
Organism: uncultured Leptospirales bacterium; assembly: GCA_964585555.1. Lineage (GTDB taxonomy): Bacteria > Spirochaetota > UBA4802 > UBA4802 > UBA5550 > CAZHNW01. The sequence goes on from CAZPEK010000007.1 coordinate 20,706, forward strand.
GAACCAGTATTTTCGGGCTTCTTTTACCGTGCCGGTGAAATCGAGGCTGATATTCCGGTACCGGGAGTAACGTGACCTGAACCGGAGAGATTTTACCACCATCCAGGGAATAAAGGGCATCGCGAGAAGAAAAAAGAGGGGCGCTATTTCAGGAAAAAACCTCGTAAAGAGCATATAGACGGCGAAAAAAGCACCGGCGATCAGTCTTCCTTTTAAGATGCCCAGGGGGATGGCGGTGTACTGAAAAGATGATGAATCAAGAAACGTGCTGCCGTAGATGTATCGATTGGTTCGTACCTTTGCCCAGGCTGAATAGATGCCCAGGGTAATTATTGAGAGCCCGGTATTAACGATCCATATCTTAAAGTATTCAAGGGCGGTTCCCCTGAACTCCATGTTGTATAATACTTTTTTGCTCTCATCGCCGGGCAGCGGGCTGTTAAGTGAATCGGTCTCTTCGGTTATGGTTGTATCGCTGGTCATTGTTTTTCCTTGTATAAAAATACGTTTATGTGAAGTTAACGCTACGGTTCTTCCCTTATAATGCAAGAATTAATTGTATTGTTATATGGAAAAAGTGACTAGATAAAAAGTAAGCCGGTAGCGGCCCCCTCCCCCTAAATCCCCCGAATGGGTACTTCTTCCCACATCTTCCATTTGGGCAGCCTTAAAAGCGATGAATGGAATCATCGCCTTTAAGGTCTGGTTGCCGACATAAGACCATACAAGGCTTGTTATGTTTGATCTCACCTTAAGATCGAAAAGCGACGATTCTTTCGTCGCTTTTCGGATATTATAACTTTCAGGGCTTATCCAGCTGACTTGTGGATAGAAGTCAGCCCGAAGGGGGACTTGAGTTGGCAGGTGACAGTAAACCAAGAATTAATTGTATTGTTATATGGAAAAAGTGACTAGATAAAAAGTATGCCGGTAGCGGCCCCCTCCCCCTAAATCCCCCGAAGGGGGACTTGAGTTGGCAGGTGACAGTAAACCAAAGGCGCTAAACCCCTGCCGGGGGTGGCGAGGTCCCGGTTTTTTGAATGATGTGAGAATGCTCGAGCCGGGGGGAGGGCGATGAGCTGTTGAGAAAAGGCCTTTCTCATAAGCAAAGCCTGTTGAAAATACAGCAGATATTATTTGACAAAACAGCCCTTTCGGGACTTTCTAGCAGCAGGAGAGTGCTGCCATGAGTCCCATTAAATATATTGATCCCTATTCTGACCTGGCCCCGGCCTACGACTTTATTCTCCAGGGAGTTGACTACCAGGGATGGTATACCTATATCAGAAAGGTCATGCATGAATATGTCGAAGATCCCGCCCTGATTCTTGAGTTGGGATGTGGAACCGGGCGTTTTGGTGCCAAGTTTTCTGCCGATAATTATACTATATACGGTATGGACCTCTCTCTCGACATGGTTCGGGTAGCGAAGACGCGGGCCTTTCGGAATTTCAGGGTATTCTGCGGTGATATAAGCCGGTTCAGCCTGGCTAAAACCCCTGATTTTATATTTGCCGTTCATGACACAATGAATTATTTTCTTGAGATGAAGGAAGTTCAGGCCGCCATCGGTTCGGTTCGTCAGGTCATGGGCGATGAAACAATTTTCATGTTCGATGTCACCACTGAATATAATATGCAGAAGAATTTCGATGCCCAGACGACCTGCTATGATGTGCGGGGGCAGGATGTAGAATGGACCAACCACTATGATCCAAAGGAAAAGCTGATGGTCTCCACCCTTCGTTTCTTTAACAATGACGGTACCTGCAGAGAGGAAAACCATTTTCAGCGAATTTATACCATTAAGGAAATAACAGAAGTTTTGCGCCGTTCACGAATGGAAATTCTCGGTATTTTCGGGGATTTCACCTTCGATGCGCCGGTTGAAGAAACCGTAATGATTAATTTTATTGTCAGGAAGAAAAAATGAGCGCTCTTCTCTATATTGCCGGCCTGGTTATCGGTGTAACCGTCTTTATTTATCTTGTTTCCCTTCTTAATGACGGAAAGGAAAAAATAAAGGAAACCACCGAAAAGATAAAAAATAATGGTGAGGAAGTTAAGGACAATGCTCTTCCGTCCACTGAAAAAATTGCTCCGGGAGAACGAATTTGTCCCCTCTGCCGTTCAAAACTCTCAAAGTACGAGGCCCTCTACGCCGCACCGGTTGCGGGAGACAAAGAACAGAAGCTGATGATTTACGGCTGCCGCTACTGCTACAAAGATGATGAAAACCCCGAAGAGAAAAAGAAATCTATTTTGTGATGATCCCGAAGGCGAGATTTATTTGAAGGCGCGAAAGCGTTTTCGCGCCATCAAATAAAAATAGCGCCATCAAATAAAAATAGCTCCTTCAAATGAATCTCGCGCCTTCAATGCAATTATTTCGCGTCATATTTATTGACATCTGAACAATGTTAAGTTACTTTTAAGTATATGTAATACAAAACAAAGAGGAACATGCTATGAAAAATCGAATTGGACTTTTAATTGTAGTCGCTATGACAATTCTGGCTTTTGTTTCCTGTGATGAGCTGGGGGGAGCGGATAAGCCTTCTAACACGACTCTTGCATTTTTTGCCTTTAATGATGATAATACCCTCGATACAATGGGGAGATATGACGGTACGGCTTATGGAACTCCTGTTTACCAGGACGGCAAGGGGACAGAAACTTTAACTACTCCACAGGCGATAGTGCTAAATGGCACCAGCCAGTATATCGATGTCCCGGATCTTACGCAGTCTTTTGCTGGTGATTTTTCAGTTGCAGCCTGGGTCTACCTCGATGCCCTTCCCGGGGCCGGTGATGTTTTTCCCATAGCCAGTAAAGGCTCAGGACCGATGAGTGCTGAATTTAGCTTCTATATTGATTCAAGTGGAAACCTCTTATTGACTCTTGGAAACGGGTCAGGCGAATACGTTGTAAGCACAACAGGTAGCCCCATCGGCACCGGTTCCTGGCATTATGCAGCCGCTACTGTTGAAAATAATGACGTTACTCTCTATGTTGA
>CAZPEK010000007.1:23783-24004 GCA_964585555.1 uncultured Leptospirales bacterium
GGTCACGGGTGACTCCTCTCTCCAGATCGGAAGATATGTTAATGATTCTACACCATATTTATTTGACGGTATGGTTGACCAGGTAAGAATTGCCAACTATGCCTATGACGGCTATGGACTCGGGGTCTATCATGATCAAGAAGAATGATAGATGAAACTATTTTTCTCCTGCAGGTTTCTGTACTAAAAGGAAACTGCAGGAGATATATTACTTCTTTTTC
>CAZPEK010000008.1:0-23092 GCA_964585555.1 uncultured Leptospirales bacterium
GGTAGGTAGCATATCGCCACTTGGCGTTTTCTTCAGCCGCCTTGAAAAGCTCATCAGCCTGATCGGGAAACTCCTTTTTCAGTGAGGTGTATCGAACCTCTCCTGCAAGAAAATCCTGGAATTTGCTCCAGTCCGGTTCCTTTGAATCGAGGGTGAAAGGATTCTTTCCTTCAGCCTCGAGACGCGGATCAAAGCGCCAGTTTGACCAATAGCCTGCTTCAACAGCCAGTTTTTCTTCCTGTTGAGTCTTACCCATACCGGCCCTGAGACCGTGGTTAATACAGGGAGAATAGGCGATAATCAGTGAAGGTCCGGGGAATGACTCGGCTTCACGAAGGGCCTTAAGAAACTGTGACTGGCTTGCACCCATAGCGACCTGGGCAACGTAGATATATCCGTAGCGCATCATCATGGCACCGAGATCTTTTTTACGGATCTTTTTACCTGAAGCGGCAAATTTCGCAACCGCGGCGGTCGGTGTGGCCTTTGAAGACTGTCCTCCCGTGTTTGAATAGACTTCAGTATCAAGAACCAGAACATTTACATCATCACCTGAGGCGAGAACATGATCGAGCCCCCCGTAACCGATGTCATAGGCCCAGCCGTCACCGCCGATGACCCATACTGAGCGCTTCACCATGTACTGTTTCAGGGAGAGCATCTCTTTAGCAGCAGCGCTGCCGTCTTTTTCAAGAAGAGAAATAAGTTTGTCGGAAGTTTCCCGTGAGGTTTCTCCATCTTCCCGTCCCGCGATCCATGCCTCTAAGGCTTCTTTTAAATCACCGCTGGCGCCGCCATCAATCATCTTGTTTGCAAAACGCTCAATGCGGTCACGCAGCTTTTCACTGGCCAGCTGCATCCCGTAGCCGTACTCCGCGTTATCCTCGAAGAGTGAACTGGCCCATGCGGGTCCCTGTCCCTTATCGTTGATACAGTAGGGAGTTGAAGGTGCTGATCCGCCATAGATTGAAGAACAGCCCGTTGCGTTGGCAATCATCATTCGATCACCGTAAAGCTGAGTAATGAGTTTAATATAGGGAGTCTCACCACATCCGGCACAGGCACCTGAGAACTCAAAGAGTGGACGGGCAAACTGTGAGCCCTTAACGGTTGTTTTTGCCATAAGGGTATCTTTATATGATACATGTGCAGCAAAGTATTCCCATCGCTCCTTTTGATCCATCTGGGATTCAAGGGGCTTCATGACCAGGGCCTTCTCCTTTGCGGGACAGACATCTGCACAGTTGCCGCAGCCCGTACAGTCGAGGGGACTGATCTGAATTCTGAATTTAAGACCTTCAAGGGCCTTACCCTTGGCATCGAGAAGATCGGTACCAGCAGGTACACCGGCTTCTTCTTTTTCATTGAGAAGGAAGGGACGGATGACCGCATGCGGGCAGACATAAGCACACTGGTTACACTGAATACAGTTTTCAGGCAGCCATTCAGGAACGTGAACGGCAATTCCCCTTTTTTCATACTGGCTTGTCCCGGGAGGGAATGTTCCGTCGGGGAAGTCAGAGAAGGCGCTTACCGGCAGGGAGTCTCCTTCCTGGCGGTTCATGGGATCAGCGATTTTTTTGATAAAATCAGGTACATCATCCCTGGTTCTTTCATCCTTCGCATCAAGGCTTTTCCATTCAGCAGGGACTTTAACTTCCTCTACATCCGCTCCACCACGATCGACAGCATTATAGTTCATGTTAACTATATTGTCGCCCTTTTTACCGTAGGATTTTTTAATGGCGTTTTTCATGTTCTGCTCTGCTTCATTGTAAGGAATAACCTCGGAAACCTTGAAGAAGGCAGCCTGCATGATCGTATTGGTACGGGTACCGAGACCAAGCTCTTCGGCAATGTCCGTAGCATTTATTATGTAAAACTTGATATCCCTGTCAGCAAGATATTTCTTTACGGTATCAGGAAGACGCTTCTTAGTTTCTTCGGCGTCCCAGATGCTGTTCAGAAGAAAAGTCCCCCCCTTCTTGAGACCCTTCAGCATATCATACTGGTACAGGTATGCCGGCACATGACAGGCAACAAAGTCTGGTGATGTTATCAGATAGGTTGACTTAATAGGAGAATTACCAAAACGAAGGTGAGAAATAGTAATCCCGCCTGATTTTTTTGAATCATAGGCAAAGTACGCCTGAGCATACATGTCAGTGTTATCACCAATAATCTTGATTGAGTTCTTGTTGGCGCCGACAGTACCATCTGATCCGAGGCCGTAAAACTTCCCTTCAAAAGTACCTTCGGGAACAACATCAATAATTTCCTTAACAGGAAGTGATGTAAAAGTAACATCATCGACAATACCAATGGTGAATCCGTTTTTTGGTTCAGGAAGTTTCAGGTTGTCATATACGGCAATGATCTGCGATGGAATAGTATCCTTTGAACTGAGGCCGTATCGTCCACCAACAATGACGGGAGCATTTTCCTTTCCATAAAAAAGCTCACATACATCAAGATAAAGAGGCTCACCGCCTGCGCCGGGCTCTTTTGTTCTGTCAAGAACGGCGATATTTTTGACAGTCTTTGGAAATGCCTTCATAAAATATTTTTCCGAGAAGGGCCGGTAAAGGTGTACAGCGATCAAACCGACTTTCTCTCCCCTGGCGGTAAGATAATCGATAGTTTCAATAATAGTATCAGTTACCGAACCCATGGCAATAATGACATTTTCAGCATCAGGGGCACCGTAGTAGGTAAAGGGCTGATAGTCACGGCCTGTAATTTTTGAAACTTCTTTCATATAATCCGCTACGATATCATCAACTGCCTCGTAATACGGATTAGATGCTTCCCTTTCCTGAAAATAGATGTCAGGATTCTGGGCGGTCCCCCGGGTAACAGGCCTGTCAGGAGTCATTGAACGCTCTCTGAATTCACCGAGCTTCTCATAATCAACAAGGCCCTTCAGATCTTCATAGTCGATTACTTCTATTTTCTGAATCTCATGTGATGTTCTAAAACCATCAAAAAAATGAAGAAAGGGGATTCTGCTTTTTATAGAAGCGAGGTGAGCAACACTTCCCAGGTCCATTACTTCCTGTACACCGCCGCTTGCAAGAATAGCGAAGCCGGTCTGTCGAGTAGCGTAGACATCGGCATGGTCTCCAAAAATTGAAAGGGCCTGTGCTGAAAGGGAGCGGGCGCTGACATGAAACACACCGGGAAGAAGCTCACCTGAAATTTTATACATATTGGGAATCATCAGAAGGAGTCCCTGTGAAGCGGTAAAGGTAGTAGTAAGAGCACCGGTCTGGAGTGAGCCGTGAACAGCTCCGGCGGCTCCGCCTTCAGACTGCAGTTCAACAACCTTTACTTCTTCATCAAAGATATTCTTTTTCCCATATGAAGCCCACTCATCAACATGTTCGGCCATGGTAGATGACGGAGTGATAGGATATATTGCAGCAATCTCTGTAAAAGCATATGCAACATGGGCAGCAGCCATGTTGCCGTCCATTGATTTCATTAATTTTTTGTCTGTCATAGACATTCTCCTTACTTACTAATTTTCAGTTTTGCAGCCCAAACCAGATACCCGGTTTGAAAATTATCACCGTATGGATTTTTTATTTTTCAGGTATAGTGAGATGACCTTTTTAATACAATTTTATGATAACTGTACATTATCAAGCTACAGTTCTTCATTGTATTATACACCCTTCCATGCCGGTAGTCAAGATTTAGTTTACCCAAAATTAGACAGTATATGCCAATTATATATTCTATTTTTTATTTACAAAAAAAGGATGGATGACCCATACCTTAGTGACAGGAAACCTTGAAAACTGGATAACAGTCAATCATTTTACGGCGTATTTTTTAATATATCTTAGAATTTCGTCTCACTTCTCCATTATGGTTTCATCTACCGCCATGCCGAAGTGTCTTCCCCCTTCTTCGGTGAAGCCTATGACCCGGTCGCCTTTTTTCAGCTGCACCACGCTGACAGGCTCGCCGTCCGGAAGAGTCAGCCTGATAGTTTCTGCATTCTGAAGCACCACCGAATGCTCTCTTCCCTTTGAATCTTTTGCGAAGACCACCAGCATGGGACGTTTTTCAATCTTTGATCTTCCGACAAAAACCGTTTCAGCCTCTCCCTGGTGACCGACAACCTGCACCGGGTCTCCCGTTGCCAGTTCACCAAGGTAGCGGGTTTTATCTCCCGGGACCCGCACATAGGAATGAACCGCGCCGGCATTCACCCTGAAGGGCCGTGGTGCCACATAGGGATTCTCAATGTTTTCAGGATGCACCAGGAACATTCCCTGGCTGCTGTTGCCCACAAGCATGCCCCTGCCGCGTTCAAGATTACTGCAGGTATCGACACAAACCCGGTCGCCGATACCGATTGTGGTAACCTTTGTAATTTCGAGCTCTTCGAGTTTAAAATCTTCATTATTCAGGTTCTTCACCAGGTTGACCACACGGCGAACCTCTGAGGGATCAGAAGTTTCGAGCACGACACCGGCAACCCCTTTCTCCATGATACCGACGGCGAGTTGAGCATCATCATAATTACGCACAAAGGTAAGAAGGTTTTCTCCTCCCCGGGGAATCAGGTTTTCTATGGGAATAATGTCCCAGTCAGTGGTTCGAACAACAACCTTTTTGCTTTTCAGCAGGCTTCCGGCACGTTCTTCATCCTGCTTGTTGTTGATGATAATCACTTCAACATCATCGGGAACCTTCAGCTCTCCACTATCAGTTGCAGCGATTTTAACGATACCGAGCTCACGAATCTTCTGGACCAGTTCAGGGACAGTCAGAATAACATCAACTCCCGCTTCAAGTGATTCGGTCACCACGTCATGGTTCCACTCGGGAAGATGAAGCCAGCACTGTTTTAGTGCGCTCATCGGTGAACTACCTGGGCAATCTGCTTTACAATATCTTCAGGATTCTCATGCTGAAAAATATTTCTTCCGATGGAGACTCCCGCTCCCCCGGCCTGAATGGCTCCTTTTACCATTTCAATTATTTCAGCATCCGATTCCATTTTTTCCCCCCCGGCAATAACAACAGGTACGGGACAGCCGTCGACAACTTCTTTAAAAGACTGGGCGCTTCCGGTATAGTTAACTTTAACGATATCAGCCCCCAGCTCGGCGCCGACACGGGCGGCATGTTTGACCACTTCAGTGTCATATTCATTGTCAATCTTGGCGCCCCGGGTGTACATCATGGCAAAAAGAGGCATGCCCCAGTCGCGGCATCCCCTGGAAATTTTTCCGAAACTTTCAAGCATATCTGATTCGGTATTGGCTCCCAGGTTCACATGAATCGATACGGCGTCAGCACCGAGGCGAACCGCCTCTTCTACCGAACAGACCAGGGTCTTGGCATTGCTGTCAACCGCCAGGCTGGTGCTGGCTGAAAGATGAATAATAAGGCCGATATCACGCCCCGTGTCCCGGTGCCCCTTGTCAACCAGGCCTTTATGCATGACAATTGCATTGGCGCCCCCTGAGGAGACTCGATCTACAGTCTCGGGCATATTTGTCAGGCCGTGAATCGGGCCGACGGTCACTCCATGGTCCATGGGAACAATTATGGTTTTCCCCGTGTTACGGTTTAATATCCGCTGAAGTCGTATTTTTTTTCCTATCATATTGATATATCCTGTTTTCTTTATTTGGTATGGACCGCTCTTTATAGTATTTGCAGGTCAACAGAATAGCGATGTACTTCTCTGAGTCAAGTATTTAAGAAAAAAGTTTAAAAGTAAACTTCCTCTCCCCCCTTTCTTTATATATTGACAGTATGTATTTGAGATGAAAACATTAACTTGACCGGCCCGCCCCCAGACCCCCGGAGGGGGACTTTCGCTCAATGCATACTAATACAAGTCCCACTCCGGGAGATTCAGGGGGAGATGCTTAAGGAAGTTAAGGCACACTGCAAGCAACAGAGGAGAAAACCATGCCCACAATAATAGACCTGTCTAAGCTGATCCAGTACCAGAAAAACGACCCCTTCTATATGAAGGTAAAGATAAAGCATAAACCCCACCCTAAATCCAGGTTTCTCATTCGCTTTATCGGCCTGCCGAAGCGCCTTTTTCCCAGGGGGTGGCCCGGATGGGCAGATGACATGATCACCCAGATGGGGGTTCATTCCACGACTCACCTTGATGCTCCATGGCACTTCGGCCCCACGGTGAACGGAGAAAAAGCAAAAACCATCGACGAGGTCCCCCTTGAGTGGTGTTACGGGGAAGGAATAGTCCTCGACATGACCCACAAAGAAGACAACGACCCGATAACTGTTCAGGATATCGAAGCAGATCTACAAAAATCCGGCGCTCAAATTACAGAGGGAACTATCGTTCTGGTGAGAACAGACTGTGACCGCTTCCAGGGCCAGGCGGATTTCCCGGCAAAGGGGCCCGGGGTAACCGCTGAGGCCACCGAATGGCTCATCGACCGGGGCGTCAAGGTCATGGGCATCGACCAGTGGGGATGGGACATGCCCCTGAAGGCCCAGGCAGAACTGGCAAAGAAAACCGGCAGCACCGAGGTTTTCTGGGAGGCCCACCGTGTCGGCACGCGTAAAGAATACTGTCACATTGAGCAGCTGGTAAACCTGAAGGCCCTGCCCGCTTACGGCTTTAAAGTGGCCCTTTTCCCCTTAAAGATTAAAGGGGGCTCTGCGGCTCCGGCACGGGTTGTGGCTATTATTGAGTAAAAAGAAAAATATTCCAGGAGGAAGCTCAGCATGAATTACAGTAAAACAATAAAAAAATACCCCGGATCAGGAATTTTATTTTTCTCTATACCTCTTGCGGTTCTATCTGCCTGCGATGGGGATAATACGGGTGATAGTCGTATCATGTACGAAAGCTGGCTCTGACCCCGGCAGAAGGCTTTCTACCCAAAGGCTGGCTCTGACCCCTTGCCTGAGAGTACCTTGCTGTTAGTTAGTAACAGATTCCGGTAATTTTTCAGCCAGAAGGCTCTGACCCTCATCCCAGCTGGCTAAATACTTCAAATACCTGACTCCATCGGCGGGCTTGCATTCTCTTGATGGGGTCATAGCATAAAAAAGTACTAAAAATTTAAAAAACTTTTAACATTATCCCCCGCCAGTTCGTTTACAGAGTAACCAACCTGAAAAAGAAAGGAAAATTATGGCACGAGATCCACGAACCTGGTTACCCGGAGTAACCTATCACTGCTACTCACGCTGTCTGAAAATGCAAAACCTGCTTGCGTCCATCTGGGTTCAGGAAATGGCTGCAGAAGTAATCAATATCGCACTTGAAAAATATACTTTCGAACTGATAGAAATGACTTTTGTCAATAATCACTTTCATTTTTTAATACGCACTGTCGAAGGTGGGGAAAACATATCACGCATCATGCAATACATCAAGGCGCGAATAGGAGAAAACTACAACCGCAAGATGGGAACCTGTGGCCCCTTCTGGCATGACCGCTTCAAGTGTAAAATAATTGAACTTGCCCGTAATCCGGTTTCCTATTTCTTCAACGCAGTACTTTATATAGGCTACAATCGGGTCGCAAAGGGTATCGACAATGAGCCTTATGACTCAAAATTTAACACTTTTCAGATAATGGTTAAGGAAGATTACACCCCTCCGGTAAAAACCACCTTTCACCCATACTTCCTCTCCCTGGGAAAAACCCATAGTGAACGAATAGCAGTGTTTAAAAGTATTGAAAAATACTACCGGAAGAGGGTTTTAAAAAAATGGAAAGCGCTCCCTGTTCCTCTCCAAGCATGAATTACTCTTTTTAAGCATTCTCTACATGTAATTCTACCTGTTGATTATACACTTAACGGGCACCCAGAATATGAAGGTGCAGATAAAAATAATTGATAATCACATAAATTGATTTCATTTATCCCGGAAGCAACTCTGGAACTAAAAATACACGTGATAAAGTATAGCCTTATAATCCAGCAAAATCTAATGTTAATAATATAATTGAATCGAAAATTCCTCATTTTCTCAAGACAGGCTCTGACCCCGACACAATGCTTTTTTCCTGCAGCAGGCTCTGACCCTCACGAAAAGATTGTTGTTACATTTAGAGAAACTCCCGGGCAATAATTTCCTGAACTGCCGGAGAGAGACCAATATCTTCCGGCTGGGGATAGTGGCGCAGCATCAGGCCGCCATCAAAGCGTCGGAGTGCATCAATCATCTTTGATATTTCTTCTACAAGTTCATCTTCACTTCGCTTCTTTTCTGCAGACCAGATAGTATCGAGTGCCACCCAGAAGCATAACTTCCCCCCGAAATTTTCTGCAAGCCTGTTATAGCCTAGAAGCTTCGGTTGATCAAGCTGCAGCACATCAACACCCATATCAATCATTTCAGGAATCAGGTCAAATATTGCCCCGCAGCAGTGCCAGATAAAATGCATGCCGCGGCTGTGGGCCGCGTCTATCATTCTCTTTATCCGGGGCCTATAGAAACGACAAAATGTGTTCATGTCCATAGCGAGGCGGTCCTGTGTACCGAAATCCTGCCAGGTCATGAAGCCCTGCACCTTCCCGGTTCTCCCGAATGCTTCGATGACCGCAACAGTCACATCAGTCAGTGAGTCAAGGAGTGTCTCAAAGGATGCCCCGTCATGGTAAGGTGCAGTCATTAAGGTTTCCATTCCCGTGAGGTCAATGCACCGTTCATAAAGATTGACCGGATCATCGGCAATAATGTATTTTCCCGCCTCAAAGGCCTGGTCGATGAGAGGCTGCTTTTCGGTACATTTATTCACCAGCACATCGAGAGGAAACCGGTAGCCTTCAAGCATCTCGAGGTTTTCAAGGGGATTTTTTTCAGGTATGTCAAATAGTCCTGCTGCAGGTCTTCGACGAACCAGCCATTCGTCAGTATAAGGGTCTCTCTTTTTGGGGGAAGCTGAAAAACGGCGTTCCCGCCAGCCCGGGGTCGCAAGCTCGAAAAAATCGCTTCGTACCGGGTTTACCAGGCTTACCGGCAGCCGCCGGGGTGATTGAAACTCTATTGCCCTTGTTACAAGTCCGCGGCTCGTTTCATCTGCCGGAAGGGGCATTAAGGCCAGAGCTTCAGCAAGCCACTTGTCCCCTTTATCATCTTTTATTTTCATAAAGAATACATTGACAATTTCTCTTTTTCATGTAAATAATAATTCATGAATAAGCAAAATATCGAAGGCGCGAAAGGGGGTTCGCGCTTTCGAAGGAAATAACGATGAACTATTATATCATAACCGGAACATCCCGGGGTCTCGGTGCGGCTATTGCCGAGGGGCTCATTGGCCCGGAAACGGTTTTATTCTGCATAAGCCGAGGCGCCAATCGATCGCTCGTTGAAAAAGCAGAACACGGGGGCTGTCCCCTTCACTATATACAGCAAGACCTGGGAGACATTTCCGCCCTCGACGCGCTTATGCATAAGATATTCTCTAACATTGAAGCTGCCGGAGCCGCCTCTATCAGTCTTGTGAACAACGCGGGCATTCTTGGATCTGTGGGCCCGACACCAACGAATACCTCCGAGGCGATCCAACAGATTCTTACGATAAACACCGCCGTGCCCATGGTCCTCTCATCAGGTTTTATAAGGAAGTTTAAAAGCGTCTCGTGCCGCAAAGTCATTGTAAATATTTCATCCGGTGCCGCCCGGAGACCCATCTGGGGCTGGAGCGCCTACTGTTCTTCAAAGGCTGCAATTGACATGTACACCCAGACAGTCGCCCTGGAACAAAAAGATTCACCCTGTCCGGTCAAAATTTACGCCTATGCTCCCGGTGTGGTAGACACATCCATGCAGGAAGAGATCAGGCAAACGGCTCCCCACCTCTTCAAAGACCGGGAACATTTCATCGACTATCATAAGAAGGGCCAGCTTCTTGACCCGGTAATGGTTGCGGAAAAAATAATTTCCCTCCTCCGCAATCCTTCAGAAAAAAACGGAGCCCTTCTTCACATCTAGTAAAAGTATAAAGTTTAAAATTAATATTCTACATTTTTAAATATCCCGCACATTACACTCCCGAAAAAAGTTATTCCAACAGAATAAACAAAAAAACCACCTGCAATCAAGACACAAAGGGAAACTTTTTCTCCTTGCAGGCATCCTCCAACACAAATTTATCTAACCGGCATACCGTTGTGAAAAATCTTCAGAAACATGACCTTTTCTGTTACTTCCTTGATAATTGTAAATTGCGGTATAATTAATGACTGAATTTGATAGATTTTCACTGAAAAGCAAAAAAAGCCAAAACAGTTTAAATAAAATGACCACTTTTTCGACAATTAAATCATTAGCTTTCCCAGTCCTTACTTTCTTCCTTTTCCCCCTCCATATTGAATTAAATGATAAGATGGCATAAATCCTGCATTGTACGGTTTCTAATGGAAACGTTTTCTTCAATATTTAAGTTGACAAAAACCTCATATTTTGCTTATTAACCAGTTAATTAAACCAATCACTTAAATAAAATAAAACGCTGTTTACCATGAGCGTTATAAGAAGCACCCAAAATCATCAAACCAGAAGAGAGGAAAGGAGAGCTTATGAAAATTGCTATCGTAATAGACGGCTGGCATGGGGGAAACGGTGCTATTGTTGCTACTGAAAGAATGGTAGACGAATTGACTGCCAGGGGCCACAAAATAGTCATCGTTTCGACAGGAAAACACGAAGGAAACTTTGAACATTTTGAAGTACCTGGTTTTTATCTCCCCGGCGTCAAGGAATCCCTTGAAAATATGGAATTTAAATTTGGCAAAGGCGTCAAATCAATTTACCGTAAGGCCTACAAAGGAGTGGATATTGTCCAGATACAGTTTCCCATGTTCATGGCCCGCAATGCAGTCAATGTAGCCAATGAGATGGGCATTCCTGTTATCGGTTCGTGCCATCTTCAGCCCCAGAACATCATCTCAGCAATGGGAAAAGAAAGCCGCCTGATGGAAATATTCTTTACCAAATGGTTCAATTTGAACCTCTTTAAAAAAGTCAAGGGAATCCACTGCCCTTCACATTTTGCCGCCGACATGCTGCAAAGGGAAGGAAGCAAAGCTCACATGAGGGTTATTTCAAACGGAATTCCCGTTGAGTACTATCCCTCAAAGGATAAACGCCCTGACTGGTTCGGTGATAAGTTTGTTATTACAAATATCGGAAGACACGCAATGGAAAAACGCCAGGAGCTTCTCATAGACGGTGTGCTCAGATCGAAATACGCTGACAACATTCAGCTTCTTCTTTGTGGCAAGGGAGAGGATTCTGAAAAGCTGAAAAAACGTGGAGAAGAACTTCCCGTAAAACCTCTGGTTGATTTTGTATCCATGGAAGATAAACTGCTTTATCTGAATACCTCAGACATATACCTCCACTCTTCAGTTGTTGAACTGGAAAGCCTCTCATGCCTGGAGGCTATCGGCTGCGGACTGCCCTGCCTGATCGCTGACTCTCCCCACAGCGCGGCTCCCCAGTTTGCCCTTGACGACCGCTTTATCTTTACCATGGATGACGCTGACGCCCTGGCAGAAAAAATAGACTACTGGTATGAAAACCGGGAGACCCTGGCGGAGATGAAACAGCACACCCTCAGGATGGCGGAATACTACCGCTTTGAGAAATGTATCAATGAAATGGAAGAATTTTACCATGATGCCATATCAGGCAACCTCAAGGGAAGCCGAAAACCCGATTCTGAAACGGGAAAATTTCTCGATGATATGGAAAAGGATGAGCGGGTTGTCCAGCTGCCGGCATCACTGGAAGAAAAGCAGATACCCGTATCAAGCAAATCATAGGATATTGACATGGAAGACACAATCAGACCCGAAATACCAAAGGATAAAATTATTGAAGTCAATAATATTCATAAAATTGACTTCAATAAACCCTTTAAATTTATCTACATGGACTGGTGGTATGAAATCCTCGTGCAGGTTCCCTTTCTTCTCGCCTACATCATGGTAATATTCTGCGCCATCTTTTTTGGTTTCAGGATTAAAGGAAGAAAGAACCTTAAAGCTCTCGGCAAACAGGGATGTATTACCATTTCTAATCACTGCCACTACTTTGATACGATACTGGCAAATTACGTGGTACTTCCCCGGGCCCTTCACACCGCGGTTGCCCAGCGTAACTTTGAAGTCCCCTATGCCCGCCGCA
Organism: uncultured Leptospirales bacterium; assembly: GCA_964585555.1. Lineage (GTDB taxonomy): Bacteria > Spirochaetota > UBA4802 > UBA4802 > UBA5550 > CAZHNW01. The sequence continues at coordinate 12,161 of CAZPEK010000008.1, forward strand.
TACTGCGAATCCTCCGGGCTTTTCCTATTCCCGCGAATGGAAGGGGACTTCAGATGATCTCCGATTCCGTTGGTGAAGCCCTGAAGAAAAAGCACCACATTCACTTTCTCCCGGAAGGAAATCTGGTCATGTACAGCCAGACTATTTACCGCTTCAAGCCCGGCGCCTTTATTCTCGCCTACCGGCACCAGGCCCCCATTCTACCAATGGTTTACCGCATCAGGCGAAGAAAGCTTTTTGGTAAAGAGATGGGTCCCGCATGGATAAAAATGACCATGGAAGTCGGGGAACCGATTTTCCCTGAAAAAATACCCCGGGGGGAAAAGGCGTCAAAAGAGCAGATTGATGCCATGTCTGAAAAGGCTGCCTCATTTATGGAAAAAGCTATTGCTGATTATCACAATGGGATCTCAAAGTGAAAGAGAATTCTTCTTTCTGGTTCAGCTTTGGCAGTACAGTATTAAAATATCGATGGCTGGTACTGACAGCGACTGTTATCCTTTCAGCCGCTGCCCTGCCTGGGCTTTTTCACCTCGACATATCGGTTAACATTGAGGACTTTTTTCTCGATGACGATCCGGTTCTGAAAAATCAGAAAAAATTTCAACAAACCTTCCACGGAAACGACTTTGTTGGAGTTCTTGTTGAAGCCGATGACGTATTCTCACGAAAAAGCCTTGAGACCATCAAGCTTGTTGGTGACAGGCTGATGAAAGAAGTACCCCTTGCCAAAGAAACAACTTCCCTCGCGAACTTTAAAGACTACTTCAAAAGAGGAAGAAAGCTTCGTTTCAAAGAAGGACGCCTTATATCCTCTGACCGGGAAATAGCTGCTTTTAAAAAGTACTGGAACAGTGATGAGTCTCTGGTAAAGGGAATTCTCTTTTCAACTGATTGCCGGCAGGCCTGGGTTCAGTTAACGGTAAAACCCTACCCAACCCGGGATACATGGCCCGGGAAAACAGATCCCCTCTCGGCTGTAGGTAAATCCGCATACGATACGGTTTCATCTATAAAAACAGACACTATTCGCCTGACCGCCACCGGGGTTCCGGTTTATGCATATAGAAAGCAGACTGAAATGACACAAGACCTGGCCAGGGTTCTTGCATTTGGTGCTGTTGCGGCATTTTTACTCGCTCTCATTCTACTTCAAAGTATCACAGGAGTTCTGGGCACCCTCTTGATTATTGGCTTCTCTGATATTATTATTTTCGGCACACAGGGCTGGCTTGGCATATCCATGGACAGTGCTTTTATCGGCGTACCGGTCATGCTGGCCATGGGAGTTTCCATCGGGTATACCGTTCACATTTCAAGATTCTTTAACCTGCATTTTAATGAATCGGGTGACCGAAAGGCATCGGTAATCTTTGCCCTGCAAAAAAGCGCAAAACCCATTCTCTTCACCGCTTTTACGACTATCGCTGCTCTCCTTTCGTTTCTCCTGGTGGAAATTAAACCCATCCAGTGGGTGGGCCTCACGTCGGCATTCAGTATTCTTTCAGTTCTTATTCTCAGTATTTTCTTTTTCCCCGCGATTCTCTCCTTTGGCCGTAAAAAAAACAGCACCCCCAGTCCAGGAAGAAAGCAGGATTTCATTGCACCTGTACTAAGACAATTCTCTTACCAGGTTGAAAGAAAGTCAGGCCTGATAATAATCATTTTTCTTCTTATCACCATGGGTTCTTTTTACGGCATCAGTCAGTTAAAAGTAGACTTCAATGCGGAAAAACTTACCGGTACGAAACTTCAGCACATGAAGGACCAAATCCGCATCGGCAAATCGGCAATCGCCACCAATGACACCATGGACCTGGTGCTGACCTTCCCGAAAAATTCTCTAAAGAAACAAGAGTATCTGAAAAATATAGAAATACTTCAAACAAAAATCAATGCCCTCCCCCTGGTTAAAAAGACCTCTTCTTTGGCCGGTCCGATTGGAACCCTTAACTATTTTATTAAATATAAAAACAACGAATACAAACGAGTCCCCGACCAAAAAGAAGATTTTAATCTTATTATATCGGTACTTGAACAGTACGCCCCGGATATTTTAAAAATCTGGACAGCAAACGACTACTCAACGACCCGGGTTTTCATAGAACTTTCTCAATTTTCATCACTCCAGATTGAAACTAACATTAAAAGTATAAATAAATATATTACCGAGATATTTCCTCCTGGTACAGATCATTATTTTAGCGGCGCCACTTACCAGATGGCGGCGATGAATCAATACATCACGAAAGGGCTTGTAAAATCTGTTCTGACTGCCCTGGTTATGATTACACTTCTGATGATGCTTGTTTTTCGGAGTATACGTCTCGGACTGGTTGCAATGATACCCAATGTTTTTCCTGTTCTGGTTGCCGGGGGCATAATGGGATTTTTAAATATCCCCCTTGAATTTGTGACCATGACAGTAGCCCCGATGATAATGGGACTTGCAGTTGATGACACGATTCATCTTATCTCCCACATGAAGGACGACCTGGAGCAGAGCGACGATTTTGGACTCTCGGTAACCCGAACCTTTGCCACCGTCGGTTCGGCTATTACGGAGACAACCATTATCCTCTGTGTCACGTTTCTTCTCTTTTCGATATCAAAGGTAGCCAATTTTGTCAACATGGGGCTGATTTCATGCGCCGGCATCTTTGCAGCCTACCTGGCGGATATTTTCGTCACCCCCATACTGATAAAAAAAATGAAATACGGAGACATGAAAAGAAAAGACATTGAATACACTGCGGATCCGATTCACGATACCTTCACTGCCTGACAAAGTGACTTGACACCTTCTTCAACGCTGCCATAAGATGACGCTTTAAAAAAATCCTCAATACGCCTCTTCATAAAGGACAAACCATATGTATAAAAAAATATTCTCTGTTAAACTTGTTCTTATTTTGGCCCTCTCTTCTTTCAGTGTACTAACTATAACCGGCAGCAGTTTTGCAAAGCTGAAGGATTTTAAAAGTGATGTAGAGGGAAATGAAAAATCTAAAAGCAAAAACACTTCCGGCGGAGGAAGTTCAGATTCCAGCTGCGGTGGAGCCTGCATGGAAATGGCCCTTGAAATCACCTTTGCACTGTGGGCGGCCCACAACATGCTGGTATACTATGAAAAGTATCCTTATTTTTCAAAAGATAAAAATTTCATTAACTACTACCGATCATTCAGCAATACCATTAAAAATGATGAGGAAGAACACAGGGATATGCATATGGTCGGGGATGACATAGAAGATACTTCTTCTCCCCGGAAAGATGACTTCAACCCCTTCAGTAAAAAATTCTATTACTATACCCTGGCTGCAGGCGGACAGTGGGCAAATGACGAAGGCTCAGGCTTTCTCGTAGAATTCAGGGGGAAGTTTATGCAGCACTTCGGTCCCGAATTCTACGCCCGGTCCCTCTGGGATGGTGAAGACGATATCCAGTTTTATTCCGGGGGGCTTAATCTTTCGCTCTTTCAGAACAGTTACCTGTCCGCAGATTTTTACATCACCGGAGCATTCATGCGGGGTGTCATAGAACGGGATGGTGTTGGTTTCGGAACAGTAATAACCTCTTATCCTTTTAAGCCTGTTACCCTTTTCTTTAGAATCGGGGGACTCGACTTTGGTAAAACTGAATTTCTTGATTTTGAAGGACGAATCGGTTTTATGATTGGTCGTCTAGAGATCTTTGGGGGATACCAGATGATACATCATCCAGACATTCAGGACATCGGCGGGCCCATTGGCGGTGTAAGAGTCTTTCTGTAAAATTATTCCTTTGAAGTCAACTTTGGCAAAGTTGACTTCAAGTGCATAATCCTTCCTCCTTTCCACTTGACATTTCAGCTTCTTATTGTAATATTTTAACCATATCATGGAAAACAGGGAATTAACATACACTACATTTTGGCAGGACAACCTTGAGAAAATATCCCTGGTACAGAAAGACCTGGACCGGAGCCTCAACCAGCTTGAAAAAGAATATGTCTGCTTTGAAGAAGTCTACCGGGAACTGGAAGAAGATCTGGACCTTCTCTCTTCTCTTTATGCGGGATTAAATACCATTGAAGGCATGGAGTATCTTCAAAAATTCCGCGCAATGATCCACAACTACAAAAGCCTCTACACCCGTGAAGGCATCGACTTTGAAACCCTCAATTTTCTCACCATGAAAATAAATGAACTGCGGGACATCAGTTTTGAAGACTTTCCCTGTCTTGACCACATTGAAAAAGAAAAAAAAACCCGGGTAAAACCGCAAAAAGAAACTTCCGGATCCGAGGATAAGCCTTTTAAATGGATTACCTTCCGACGAAACTGCAGCTGGTTTATCGTTTTTTTTAACACCCTCAGGATCATTGATGCTGAAGTTACTTCCTGCAATTTTTTAAAAGAGCAGAATCTCATTGAAGTATCGATAGAGGATCGTTCCTTTGAGGCACTGGATATTTTTGGAGAATTTACTTCCCCCCCCAATAATCCAAAGTACTTTATTGAAATTGATAATGGCCGAGCCTACGCGGCAGATTCCCTGGGAAAGCGAATATATTCAAGCCACGACATTGTATCAGGGAAAATAACCCCTTTTAACCGCGTTACCCGCAGCAGTATAGCCTCAGGACGAGTACGCCTCTTCGGCAGACAGCACCTTTTTATCAATCAAGAATAAAAGAGAAGTCAAAGAATATTTCCGCAGATTTTTTTGCAGCCCCTGGTTTAAAAACGGGGCTGCAAAAAACAAAAACTGGAAAAGATTAAACTACTTTTCCAGTTCACTGAATATTACAACCGCCCATCCCTCGCAGTCAGGCCATGTGCTACAGTTTGTGCAAGAAAATTTATTTTTTCTTTTTATCCTTAGAGAAAAATCCTGAAAGATTATCAAGTTTACCCGGATCAATGTCTGACTTGACCGCTTCAATATTCTGTCCCTTGATTTCATCATAGATTTCTTTTCGGTGAACAGTTACTTTTCTCGGCGCCTTAATGCCAAGTTTAACCTGATCGCCTTTTATATCTATGACAACAACTTCTATCTCATCACCAATCATGATGCTTTCATTTAATCTTCGTGCCAGTACCAGCATAGATTACTCCCCTGCGTCCTCAGCTTTTTTCATTTCTTCCAGGATTTTATGGCGTACATGATATGTATCACTGAGGGATATTGCCTGCCGTCCCAGCTTTTTTTCAGGATTAACAATGAGCGGCCCCTGGAGATTTGCCGTCATATCAGAAGGATTTTCCGGTATAGTAACAATTGCCAGCACCACAAGACCTTCCTTATCCGCTGCCTCTACTCCATCCAGATCGCTCTGCGAAACCACCAGTCTGTATTCAGCCATAAAATCTTCAGGCCGAATAACCACAAAGGCAAGGGCCGGTTCATCCATTGCCTGGAGCCACTTAAAGGGCGATTTCTTATCATCGACATCAAGAAGGGCGAATTTTTTTATATAATCAAAACCGAGAAGTCCATCTGGGAAATCAATGATTTGTTTTTCGTCTATCTCGATTTCGCCATAAGGTTTGCTTTTAATTGTAATACTCAAGGATGTTCTCCTTTATTAAATTTACCCTCAGCGGGATAATATTTCTTTTTAAATTTTCAGTCTACCGCAAAAAATCCATCAAAGTAGGTCTAATCGTTTTCGCCCCGACCGCCAGAGCGTACTGATGAACACTTTCAAGCCATTTAAAGTTCATGATTTCTTCAGCATAATCAATACCTTCACTCTTGGCTATCAATTCCATGATGGTACCCTTTTCATTTTCAGTTCGGCGGGTCAGCTCATCTACACGGCTCTGCTTTGCCCCCACACCGGCGACATGACGAAGAATATTCTCAAGGGCCATATCCATCAGGGCAAGGTCCCTGCCGCCCACCAGTTCCTGATCGCCCCTGACGAGGTCGTCCCGCAGGGTTATTACCGACTGAAAAATCGACATCCCGCCGACAGTAACCGTAGGATCCATATTATTCGGCGGCTGAGGGAACCGTGAATTGATAAGACCAAGGTCCTGGAGCACCGTGCCGCTTCCCACATCTTCCATCCAAATCTGGTGAGGTGTTGTGCTCTCCATGATAATGTTGTTTCTGCCCCCCTTGCTTGCCCGCACCGAAAGGCCCGCGTTGTTGATCTTATCTATGATAATGTCCAGGTTATCCCCGGCACTCACATTTATTTCTTTCCCGTCTATGCGTATCGTGTTATTTGCCGCAGCGGTGTACGTTGAGGTATCTTTATTTGATGTCAAGATCTGGTTCGTGGCCCAGAAAAGCTTGTTCCCGGGAACATTAACTGCCATATATTCACCCTTGGATACCTCGCGCAAAACATCCCCGGTGTTTCCACGGTATTCGACACCGATCATCGCGTCGCCCTGGTTTCCCGCAGTAAGGGTCTGGTAAATCGGTACAAAGGGATTAGGCTGTTCTTCGGTTCCCGTCATATGTCCCCCGAAGATCGGGTGCCCTGTTGCACTTTTCGAATTGGCGATGTTTACAATCTCTTCGAGAAGCTCATTTATTTCAGTTGCCGCCGCTTCTTTTCTTTCAAAGGAAGAATAGATGCCATGGGCCCCCTGTACGGTCAAAACTCTGAGACGCTGGAAAATTCTAAGAGTTGACTGAATCGACTGGTCAACCTGGTCGAGACGCCCCTTTGATTCACTCAGGTTACTGATGTACTGCTTGACTTCCGTGAGCCGTGAATTGTAAAGCATCTGGTTTGTCGCGGCTATCGGATTGTCCCGGGGTATCTGTACATTCTTTCCCGTTGCCAGTTTATTCTGAGTATGATCCATCTCCGTCTGGTGACGGTTCAGGTTATACTTCATGGTATTATTAAGCATCTGATTCGTTACTCGGTACATATCAGACTCCCATTCTGTTAATTATAGTATCAAGCATTCGGTCCATAGTTGAAATAACCCGTGCTGCCGCATTGTATCCGTGCTGGAAGGCAACCATGCTGGCCATTTCTTCATCAAGGTTAACGCCTGAAACAGATTCTCTCAGGTTCGACAGGTTCTTCAGAAGGGTCTCCTGGTTGCGAATCCTGTCCTTTGCCTCTTCTCCCTGTGTTCCGATCCGGGAGATAAGAGCTACATAGTAATCATTAAAAGTTGTATTATTATCCACCATGGCATGTTTGTGCCGCAATGAAGCCATCAGCAGTGCATTTGATCCGTCTCCGATACCATTGGTCTTATTGACATCACCAGTCCCGCCGATATCTTTTCCCCGTGCCGCTGACACCTTGTCAACATCCATCTGAACAGCATCAGAAACCTGCATGTGGGCTGCGGGATTATGCTTTGGGGCAATGGTTATATGCTCGCGGTTCGGGAGAAACTTGGTAATATCATTGACCCGCCGGTAATCAAAGGCTCCCTGGGCGCCGCTCTGTTTGAGGATGCCGCTGAATCCTACGAGAAACTGACCTGAATCTTCCATGTGACGAATCATGAAATTTTTAGCATCATTATCCCTGGCGAGCGTAGCCTTCATTGCAAGCTGGCCATTATGGTTCAGGTAGGCAACCACTCCAAGTTTCGAATCATTGATCTTTTTAATGATACTGTTAACAGTATCCTTTTTATTATAATCAATCTGTGCGGTTGCATCCCGTTCATCATTGGTGACAAAGGTAATGGTTCCGGAGATGCCTATAGCCGCCGAGGCATCGACTTTATTATTACCTGCAACTTTAAATATCGCGGTGACATCATCAACACCGTCATTATTTATATCATGGTTACCTTCATCATTATCACTGATGGTCAGATGCCGGAAAAAATCTATATTAGTTTCACCATTACGACTGAAGCCGTCCCGGTGCACCTCGTTAGTCATATCAGCAAGATTAACTGCAAAGGCATTGATATCATTGATATTCTCCCGCAGTATCTTGTCCCTGACTTCAATAAGCCCCGCGAGATGCCCGCCCTTAACCTGAACATTACGGCCCGTATCCTTCCAGACTACTTTAAAGAGACCGTTATTCTTCGGGTCCAGGCGTGCTTCAAGGGGATGAAAGACCTCCCCCTGCACCAGGTTTTCACCATCAATGTATACAATAATTTCATCTTTATCACTGCGGCCCACGGATATATTTACTATTTCAGACATCTTTTCAATAAGGGCATCCCGACGGTCCTTCAGGTCATTGGGGTTGTCTCCCACCGCCTCTGCCTTCAGGATACGTTCATTGAGATCCCGTACATCCTTCGCATACATGTTTATCTCTGCAACCCGCTGTTTTACCTGACGGTTCGCATCCTGGCGAAGGTCATAAAGCTGACGGTATACCACATTTACTTCACTGCTGAGACTGACAGCCCGCTGTTTTACCACTTCCCGGGCTGATCGTTCTTCAGGATGCTTGGAGAGTTCTTCCCAGGCCTGCCACAGCTTATCCAGGCGGCTTCGTATTGACTGGTCAGAAGGCTCATTGTAGACATGCTCTATCTGTTTAATAAAAGCATCTTTTGATTCCCAGTATCCCATGGTATTTTTTTCAGTCACAATACGGTCATCCACAAAGGAATCACGAACCCGCTCAACAGTTTGAATCATTGATCCCTGTCCAATGTTGCCCGGGGTTGTTGCACGGTTCAGTGAAGGAATATAAAGAGGATCTGTCGCGGTAATGACAACACGTTGACGTGAGTATTCCTTGTTTTCAGCATTAGATATATTGTGGCCCGTGACATGGAGGGCCTGCTGATGGGACATCAGTCCCCGTTTTCCTATTTCAAGTCCCATGAATGTTGAGTTCATTATGGTGCCCCCTACACTTTCTGGTTAAAAATCATTGAACTGGCAACCCGGCTGTCTTCCTTTCCGTTAATGCCGTAACCGGCACTGAGAGAGTTTTCTTCCCGCAATCCCGAAAGAAGTATATCAAAAAATTCCAGGTTATCCCGGATCAGCTGTTCGTTGGTCTTCTGGAGCCGTGAGAGCTCAAGGACAGACTCCTTCAGTTCCATACCGAGACGAAGCAAATGGTGGGATGAATCTTCATCCATAGAGAGTACAATGTCCCGGAGGGTCAAAGTACCGGCATAATCCCTGAGATCATTTGAGTTTGCATATTCGTTGATTACCGCTTCTCTTTTCGTCTCAAGACGTGAAAGGTCTGTAAGAAGAGATTCCTGCTCTGTGGAAAGCGATTCAATAAGCTTTCCTTCGCGCTCAATTATCGCCTCACTTTTACTGTTTTCAAGACTGTAGAGCCTGGCGTAAAGTTCAAGCTCTCTGGTTAAGATTTTTTCAAGATCAATTACCGGCTTAAGCATGGTTTCCCCCGTCTTACGGTATGGTTGTACTCTGTACATATCGGCGCATTTTCAAATTTCGATTAGCGTTTTATGTCATTTAAGGCGAGAAATGCACATCGTCGTATTGGATACTGCAGGCTTCAGGAGATATCCTTTTCTGCTTGCCATTACCGGCCCTGTCAGTAAGATTCAGTCATATCACAACAGGCTCCCGCTCCCAAACGGCCTGTAAGCCCGAGAGGAAAATATGGTTATAAATGCTGTCAGTTTTCTTATTTCAGCGGTAGTATTCGTTATTTTTACCCGTTTTGTCGCGCCGGTATCCAACCTTGACATGATAATAGGTGTTATTGTCGCCGCTTTGCTCTTTTACCCCATCCGCCGCCTCGTTGCCCGGATAATCGGCTGACTGTACATCCATTATCTCTCATTTTATGATGAAGGAAGTTAAGACTTCACCACTTCCTCTACAGGGCAGGCTTTTCCGGCACCTGCAGGAAAGACTTCCTTTCCATAGAATTTTATTTGACAAGAAGCAGCAATAGGGCTTATCTATTATGATATAATGCTGAAACAGGCATTGTTGTATCTTCAGGACAGGGTTCCCGCCATGGGAGCCTGAAATTCCTGAAAAACATGAAACATCTGGAGAATTTCTTATGAAAAAAAAACATGCAGTGATCATATTTGCCCTTACTGCAGCTCTTGCCTTTTCCTGTACTTCCAAGAATAAAAAGGACAGCAAACCAAAGGGCCCAGTCTTTAAAGATGGTATCGTTACTATATATTTCCCTACCGGAGAATTGAGAAGCAAAGGCTCTTATCTTCTCACCGAAGAATATAAGAAGGCAGCAGCTGCAAAAAAAACAGCCGATCAAAAGGCTGCCGAAGAGAAGACAAAACAAAAGGGCAAGAAGAAGAAAAAGAAAGGCTCTGATCCTCAGCTGACCATGAAAGATGTTACCAAAGAGGGACTCTGGACCTTCTATTATAAAAAAGAAAAGAAAAATCCCCTGAGAAAAGAATCTGAGGGAAAATTCAAGGCGAACAAGAAAGAAGGCATCTGGACCGCCTGGTATCCTACAGGTCAAAAGAAACTTGTGGGCACCTACAAGGCCGATACAAAAGAAGAAACCTGGACTTTTTACTATGAAGAAGGCCCAAAAAAAATAGAGGCCCCGTACAAAGATGGGAAAATGGACGGCATGGTTCTTTTCTTTGACAAGAAGGGAAATAAAGCCAAAGAAGTTCCTTATGTTAAGGGAGAAGTCGCCGGCATTCAGAAAAGTTACTTCCCTGATTCAAACATCACCTATAAGATTGAATACTACCGTAAAGGCAAAAAAAACGGCCTGAACCAGGAGTTTCACAAAAACGGCAACCTTAAAGTATCGAGCTACTACATCGATAATGTGCTCGACGGCGCATGGTACGAAAACTACCCCAATGGCAAAAAGAAGAAAACCGGACGATACATCAAAGGCAAAAAAACCGGTGTATGGGCCTTTTTCTACCCCACCGGCACCAAAGCGATGCACGGGCCTTATGTAAAAAACAAGCAGCATGGAAAATGGCAGACCTTTGCCAAAGAGGGATACCTTCAATCTGAAGGCCCCTACGTTGAAGGAAATCAAAAGGGCCT
>CAZPEK010000009.1:0-4595 GCA_964585555.1 uncultured Leptospirales bacterium
AAAGGCCTTTTTCTATCAATATATAATTGGGAGAGAGAGGGTAAATTATGCGCAATTATAAAATAAGTATGCTGGTTATGACAGCCGCACTGTCTTTGGTTCTTGCCTGTGGCGAGCCGGTTCCTGTCAAGGAAATGGTTGGTGCCAGAAATGCTATCACAAAGGCGATGTCAGTAAAGGCTGACAAGTATGCCCCCACGGAACTTGAAAAGGCGAAAGCCGAACTTTTCAAGTCTCATGATAAGGTCGTAGATGAGAAAATGGATAAGGCAAAGATTGCTGCTGATGAGTCAAAAAAGGCGGCTGATGAGGCCTTTAACAAGTCTATTCCTCTTCTTGCAAGGGATACCATTGAAGCGGCAGAACAGAGCTTGAATATGGCTGTTGAAGCCTACGCAGAAGAACTTGCCAAGTCTGAGTACGCTGGAGCAAAAGAGGCCCTGGAAAAAGCCACTACGCTTAACGGTGAGAAAAAATATTATGATGCCTATAAAATGGCCCTTGAAGCTGACGTAAAGGCAAAGAATGCCCGTAATATTGCTCTTGGTCAAAAAGATAAGCTAAAGGATGCCATTGATGAAGTGAATGTAACCGTGAAGCGGTCTAAGGAATATGGTGGCGAAAAGCATTCTCCTGAAAAGATCAAACTGGCAGAAGAGCATGTCGCTCTTGCGGAAGAAGCTTATAACAGCCTTGAGCTGAAAAAAGGATTTGCTGCTGTTGAAATAGCTAAACTGAATGCCGATGAAGCCTATAGCCAGTCTCTTGATGGAACAGCTAAATCAGAATACGCCAATGCTGAAGTGATGATTGACAAGGCTGAAAAGTCTGAAGGAGCCGTGGTTGCAAAAGATGAACTTGCCGCTGCGCGTGAATCACTCAAAAATGCAAAGGCCCGACTGGATGAGAAAAATTTTAAAGAATCAATAGATTACTCAAAAGAAACAACCCGTCTTGCAAGTATTGTCATGGTTACTAAAAAACCTGCCACGGTTGCCGATAAGGGTACTGAAAATAATATCGAAGGGAATAATGTTTCCGGGGGAAAAGACGGTAAAGATCTTGACGGAACAGGCGAAGGTGATATGGATTATTTTCTCTATACCGTTGTACGCCGAAAGGTAAATACAGACTGCCTCTGGCGGATTGCGGGTCGATTTTATAAGCAGCCGAGAAAATGGCCTGTCATTTATAAAGCTAATAAAGATAGAATAAGGAATCCTCACCTTATTTATCCGGGATGGGTTCTTAAGGTTCCGAAATTAAAAAAATAATTATAGTTAAATTTAAATAAAAAAAATAGAGGACACGGGTCCTCTATTTTTTTTGCCTTTTTTATTTTAGAGGTATGAAAAATAGCAATAGAGTGATATACATAAGTCAGCAATGAACCCCTGGATGGGGAGAAATGCATAAAATAAAGGATATTTTCTTAATTAATAGACTTGACGAGTCTTTGCAAAAGCATGTATGAATGTCTCTAAATTTGGTTATTGCCTTACTGGTGCTTATGAAAACTAATAAGACTAAAAAAAAGAAACCTGGTAAAAAAACAAATCTTGATCTCGATTCACTGGACGATGATTATCAACTTCCTGATGAAGATATTTTTGAGGAAGACAGTGAAGAGGAAGAAGAGGACGACGAGGACGACGGGGAAGGATTAAAGGGGAAGGTCCAGGCTCGCAAAAAGGGACAGTATACCTTTAATGATTCTTCGATCTCCTGGTATCTTGATCAGATAAATAAAATAAAACTTCTTTCCCGGGAAGAAGAGGATACTCTTGCCCGTGGAGTACTTGAAGGCGATGAAGAGTCGAAGAACAAGCTTATCAAGGCTAATCTTCGCTTTGTTGTATCAATCGCTAAAAAATACCAGACAAGCGGTATTTCTCTTCTTGATCTTATCAATGAAGGGAATATGGGACTTATCAAGGCGGCGGAAAAATTTGACCCCGACAGGGGCTTTCATTTTATATCTTACGCGGTCTGGTGGATTCGTCAGGCAATAATACTTGCCATATCACAGAAGGCTTCATTGATACGGCTTCCCCTGAATAGAACTGCTGACATCCAGAAAATTGATAAAGTTCATAAAAAACTTGAACATAAACTTGGACGCGAACCGAGTGCCTCTGAAATTGCAGAGGAGCTCGACATGGATGATGAAGAGATTAACCACCTGCGTAATATTACTCAGGATTACATATCACTGGACTCTACCTTTGGAGAATCCGAAGATACAACAATTCTGAGCATGATTGTTGATCAGCGTACCGATTCTCCTGACAAGAAGGTGCTTGATGAAAGCCTCAGTGATGCCCTCACTTCTATCCTCAGTACCCTGACAGAATCAGAGCAGGAAATTCTTCGTATGCGTTACGGTCTTGATGGATATGAACCGATGTCGCTTCAGCAGATTGGCGATAAATTTAATCTCAGCAAAGAGCGTATTCGCCAGATTGAAAAAAAGGCTATCAGAAGCTTGAGGCACCCATCACGCAGCCAAAAATTAAAAAGTTTTCTCCAGGACTGATTTATGAGATATCTATTCGCCGGATTATGTATCGGGATTGCCATTAATCTTTTTGTATTTTTCCCATCACCCGGTATAACAATTGTTCCTGAATTTACCACTTCATTGAAAAACCTTGATGAAATAAAGGTGTCTCCCTATAAAATCAATAAAGGGTACTTCGTGGTCCGCAGGGGAAAGACCCTCTGGCAGATAAAGCCTCATGGTGAAATACTTTTGAAGGTTTCTCCTGATAAAGAACTTGTTGCTTTCAGCGGGGACGGCACTCACTACATCGCCTATGAAAAGGTGGGAAAAGAAATTGAATTTTTCAGCACAAAGGGCGACCGTTTCTGGAAACTCGACTCCCGGGAGTACCCCTGGATTTCCCGTAACGGGGAAATAATATTTCTTCTCAATGGTGACCACAGCAGGATACGGGTTCTGAACAATAATGGAAATCTTAACGATGCCCCGGTCTTTGCGGGACGACTCTGTACGGTAATAGCCTTTTCATCAGAAAATGATTTTGGCGGTGCCGGTTTCCTGGACGGCTCATATTTCTTTGTTAATGATCAGCGCACGCTTCTTTTGAAAGGCATCACCCCTGTTGGCGATCCGGTTAAGGGACTTGCCCTCAGTCCCGGGGGAAAATATTTTATGGTTCATTACGGAAGCACTGTCGCTGATTCGGTACTCCTGGTTAATCCATCGGAAAATGAAAAAGCTGTAGTCCCCTTGAAAGAAATACACCTTTCCCGGTCAACGATGCTGGTTGACGATCAGGGGAACGGAACAGTTATTGAGGGGGATCGCATTCTTCATTTTGACCGTGACGGAGATATTCGTTTTGTTATCCCGATAGCCCCGAAGGGACGGGGCCATGGATCTCTTGCCATGGGAGAGGGCTTTATTGCCGCCGGTTACACCGACACCACCGGTACAGGCCGTGCGGTGGTCTTTGACCGGGAGGGCAGGATTATTTTCAGCAGAACCTGTACCGGCGAATCCTTTATGGACGTGACGGCTCTTGGGCCAAATCTTCTCCTGCGAGGCTCTGATAATGTATATTCTTATAGTCTTCTTCGTGCAGACCCGCAATAATATTTTCAAGAGAAGCGGCAAGGCGGTGATTGTTTCGCCTCAGAGCCCCCTGAAGCAGAATTTCTGATTTTTTTACTGCTGTATTAACGGCTGCTTTTTTAAAATGGGGGGGAAGTTTACTTCCCCTTTCTGCAAGCAGTTTAACGACGGCATAAACCCTGAATCGATCCATTGCCGGGAATATTCTTGATAGCTGATCATCATGCCCCCCGTAGCGAATCATATGCTCTTCTTCAATAAGACCAACCTTTTCGAAAGCGGTAATCCGCAGCCATAAATCATAATCTTCACAGGCGGGAAGATTTTCATCAAAGAGACCGTATTCTGTAAAAAGATCCCGGTGAAGCATCGAAGCAGAGGGACTGATGAGGCACAGATCAAGTGAAGGAAGAAAAATGTTTCCTTCACGTTTCAGGTGACGCTCCCGGGGATTAACCCGTTTGCCCTTTCGGTGCCACTGCTCAAGGGTCTGGTGAATTCGAATTGCCGGGTTGGCCTTGATGAAGTCAGCATGTGCCTGAAGCTTTGTAGCGAACCAGTAGTCATCAGAATCGAGAAAGGCAATATAGGGAGAATCAGCTGCCTTGATCCCCCGGTTTCGTGACGCGCTGACACCCCGGTTTTTTTGCTCAAGGTAGGTGATACGGCCCCGGTAGAGGTCTGCCAGTTTTTCAGTCCCGTCAGTAGAGCCGTCATTGACCAGGATCAGCCGGAAGTCCGTGAGGCTCTGAGCCAGGACTGAATCAACTGCCCGCATGGTCAGCTCGCGGCGGTTATATGTTGGAATGATTATGGTAAACTGTGTCATGGTTTTGCCTGCTATGATAAATGAATATACATGAAGAAATGTCAAATATAAATCGATATTCGTGAAAGAGGCCTGAAAAGCGACGAAAGAATCGTCGCCTTTCAGGTCTGGTTGGCTGAGGCCTGAAAAGCGACGAAAGAATCATCGCCTTTCAGGTCTGGTTGGCTG
>CAZPEK010000009.1:4695-16952 GCA_964585555.1 uncultured Leptospirales bacterium
GGCTGAGGCCTGAAAAGCGACGAAAGAATCATCGCCTTTCAGGTCTGGTTGGCTGCATCATACTTACACCTGGAAACATGATGATTCTCAAAAGAACAGATAGATTCTCCCTTGACATCTTTTTATCTTTTATTAAGCTGAATCTCATGGATGATATACATAAAAATCTTTCTCTGCAGTGCAGCAAATCAGAGCTGAACCATCTCATCGGCTGCGCGGAGCGGGTTCTCAGTGCCGGGCACTGGGGCAGCAGTGACATCCTCATACCTGAAGAACAGAATCTCCTGGCGATGCTCAAGAAAAGCAGGGGTACATTGAACCTCTCTCCCTTTTATTTTAAAATGCTCATAGACTGGATCGGGTCTGCAACCGGGGAGGGGACCGTCCTTCTGCCGGAAGACCAGTCAATCATTGAGCAGTGCCGTTCAGTATTTGAAGGATATCATGAGGCCGTTGAGCGTGACTACCGCCTGCGCCAGGGAGAAATTCGTTCCCTGAAAGAAAGTTTTGCCGTCATGGGAATCAAGGTGGCGATACAGGAAAAAAAAGAAAAAGGAAGTAAAGGCGCACGAGAAGCTTTTGTTGCTGAAGAAAGACCATATCGAAGAGGAGATTATAAAAATGAGGCCTTTGGACCGGAAACTGCAACTGAAAAAAATGAATCGCCACCAGGCCTTAAGCATAAAAATAATTCCCTGGCACAGGCTCTTGACGCGGGTACACAGCAGTCTTTTTTTTCAAAAAAAGGAAAAGACAGTAAGGATATTGAAGTGTCCGGTGTGCCCCCGGTAGAGCCTGAAGCCTCTGAAAGTGAAAAAAGTAAACCAGTATCCCGTCTCAAGCGTATCAGAAACTACCTGGCACAGGCCCTTGATGGAGGCAGAGACCGGAGTTTTTCCCCGGGGAAAGGAAGTTATCATAAAGAGAGAGACGCCATGAAAGACCATGTTGAAAAGGCAGAAAAAATTCAGAAATATATGAAGAAAAAAAGCAGTAAGCTTTAGGGAGAGATTCAGCTATGGAACCAGCGGGATGTATGATATACGGCTTCAGCCGTGATGGAGCCGATCAGGTAAGGGCGGCCTTTGAGCGTGCTGTCGACAGGGAAGTAATTATAATCAGCGCCTCAGCCATGGAAGATAAAACAGTGAGCGATGTACTCGATACGGGGCCCCGTGATCTTTTTGAAGAAAAAGACCAGGGCTTTCTCATGTTTCTCGGGTTTGACCATGAGATGGTACAAGCCGCCATGAAGGCTTTTCCCGGCGCTCTCTCTCGTCCAATATTCTGCGGGCTTACTGAAAATAACAGCACCTGGACAGTCGCCTGTCTTTTAGAACACCTGATCGAAGAAAAGAACCACTGGGAGAAAAATAAATCATGAAACCTCACATTCGCCCGCGCCGGCAAACCAGAAGCGTTTCAGTTGGGAATATTATTGTTGGCGGTGACGCCCCGGTTTCCATTCAGTCGATGACCAGCGTCCCCCTGGAAGATGTAAAGGCGACCATTGACCAGATTGAGAGGCTCCACGAAGCGGGGGCTGAGATTATCCGCCTTGCGGTACGAAACAGTGAGGCACTTCCTTTTTTAAAAGAAGTAAGGGGTTCAGTTTCGGCGATGCTCAGTGCTGACATTCATTTTGATTATCGTCTCGCCATTGCCGCAATGGAGGCAGGGGTCAATAAGGTGCGCATCAACCCGGGAAATATCGGCAGCCGCGAGCGGGTAACAGAGGTGATCAGGGCCGCACGGGACCATGGTGTTCCCCTGCGGGTGGGAGTAAACGGGGGCTCTATGGATAAAAAAAAATATCCTGAAGGAACGGCAGCCGACCTTGCCGAATCGGCCCTTGAGCATGTCCGCATTCTCGAGGAAGAAAACTTTGAAGAGATAATAGTTTCGATTAAATCTTCAGATATATTTCAGACTATTGAAGCAAACAGGATCTTTTCCCGGGAGCGTGATTATCCCCTTCATATCGGTCTTACTGAGGCGGGATACGGTCTCTCCTGCACGGTACAGAGTTCAGTCGCCATGGGGTATTTGCTCCTCGAAGGCATCGGTGATACCCTTCGTGTATCAATGACCGGAGACCCGGTCGAAGAGGTCTATATTGCTGAAAAGATACTTCAGTCTGTGGGTGACCGGCATCCTCCGGTGAAAATAATTGCCTGTCCCACCTGCGGGCGCACCGACCCTGAGCTTGATCTTCCTTCCCTTGCCAGAGAAGTTGAATCAGCCTGCATTGAAGCCTTTGGTGAAAAACTGGCGGTCCGGGGGGCGTCAATTGAAATAGCCGTTATGGGCTGTGAGGTCAATGGTCCGGGAGAGGCGTCTCACGCTGATTTTGGGCTGGCGGGTGCCCGTAAGGGACGAGTGCTTCTTTTCAGCAAGGGTAAAAAAATGCACCTGGTTGACAGTTGTGATGCGGCAGATGAACTGGTAAAGGCTGTCATTGAATCGGGAATAGTCTGATTTTCTTTCCCTGAAATATTTCCTTAAAAATTAATTTGTATCTCTGGCTGAGAAGGGCTATATTGTGTAGAGAATCTTCTTCCAGGGAGTGGTATGGATAAACGTATACAGGTTAACCTCAATTATGTACGTCCGCATTCTTCTTTCATATATCCCCTGTATGATAAAAATGGTGAAAAGGTTCTAAAAGAAAGAACGATTCTTTCCAGTGAGCGTCTTTCGGAAATTAAAAAAAAGCATGGCACCGTTCTTTTTTATAATGAACAGGCAGACCTGGCCGTGGTCCCGAATTATCGTCTCAATATTGCCCTTCATCAATCAAGGGATTTGATGGATGAAATTTTGGCAACCGGTAAATTGAGTAAAAGTTCCTTTCGCGGTCTCGAGCAGGTGGTTGATGAAATGGTTTCTGATCTCATGTCATCGGACATAGAGCTTCTCAGGCTGCTGAAGGAGATGAAGTCAGAAGATGAATATCTTCATTATCATGCCGTAAATGTCGGCCTTCTTGCGGGAGCCTTCGCGAAAAATATTGGTTTCAAGAGCGAGCAGATTAAACAGATCACTCTCGGGGGCTTTCTGATTGATATCGGGCACATGATGCAGGACCGCAAGTATCTAGATAAGAAAAGTTCTTTTACCGTTGATGAACGCCATAAGCTGATGCGTCATCCCCAGCTGGGTTACGAGTTACTGAAACATATTCCCGATATTCATCCCATGGTTCTTCAGGCAGTACTGTTTCATCACGAACGTTTTAATGATGACGGATATTTTAAAATGCCTTATGAGAAACTTCCTGATACACCCAAAATTGTAGCGATTTGTGATATGTATGATGCCTTTACCACCGATCGTCCCTATCGGGACGGCATGACTCCGGAAAAGGCTCTCCGGGCCCTTCTTAACTCTATTGATATTCATTTTGATCAGTATCTTATCGGCAGCTTTATAAATCGGATGGGTGCCCCGGTGAATCACGCTCTGTCTTTTTACGGGAAAAATGAAATTTGTGAACTCAATACCCGGGAGCTTGCCCTGGTCAGAGAGATAGGGAGCCATGATTTTTTAAAACCGAAGGTTCTGATTTTTTGTCGTTTTGAAAAGGCTGCCGGTAAGCTGATGGTGAATTTTTTTGATAAACCTCTTGAGGTTGACCTTGAGGGTGATGACCGTTTTGTGGCCAAAATGGTTGATAATCCGAAGCATTTAAAACTGGTCAGGGAGAGACTGGTGCAGCAAGGGGTTATCGCATGAGGTACCCGGGGTTGACCGCACGGTTGCGCCGCCGTACCTCAAAGTGTAGATGGGGGCCTGTTGTACGTCCCGTGTTGCCTGACCAGGCAATAACATCACCGGTTTTGACATAGTCACCCGGCTTGCCCCTGAACCGGCTTAGATGTCCGTATATGGTCTGGTAGCTGTGTTCATGTTTTATAACCACGAGTCTTCCGTATCCCCCGCGGTACCCTTTGAAGGAGACCCTGCCGTTTCGCGCCGCCCGTACCGGTGTGCCGATGGGGCAGGCTATATCGATGCCCCGGTGAAACTGGTAGCGCCTGCTGCGGAAGGGATCTTTACGCGTGCCGAAACCTGAAGTTTTTCTCCCGTGCTTTATCGGGCTCATGAAACCCGTGCCGAGAAACAGGGAGCGCTGAAGGCGGCTTATTTTTCCGCAGGGAAGGAAGATGAACTTTTTGTTTTCGATATTATTGCCATTGGCCCGAACAATATATCTGTCAGGAACCGGTGTTCTGAGCCGCAGGTGTGAGTTATGCTTTGTCCTCTTGTTGGGCATCAAGACGCCTCGCATATTTGGAAGAAAGAGGACCGTGCCTTTTTTGACCTCTCCCGGGTTTGAAAGGTCATTAACAGTCATGATGGTATCCATGTCGAGGTTTGAGCGGGAAAGTATTTTCCAGAAGGTGTCGCCGCTCTTTACCCGGTACCGGCAAAACCGCAGGCGGGGAAGTTTCTCCGCTTCACGGCGCCCCCGAACAATATAGACGCTTTGACGGATATCATTGCGAAATTCTTTCAGAAGGGGGTTCTTGTGAAGCGAAAGACTTTTCAGCTCAGGGATTGCCGCATTACGTGCTTCCCCGTTACTCGTGGGGCACATTACTGCAGCTGAAATAGTAATCATAAGAGCTGATATGTATTGTTTCGGGTTTTTCATTATAATTACATGGTGGTATTATGTCTCTGCTATATTTTCGGCAGGGATAAGACATTGGTAAAGCTAAAAAAGGAGAGAAGAGGGCGGTAAAATCGTATTGACAATTCACTTCTGATTTACTTATAGTGTCTGATACCAGAAGCAGGAAAAGAGGTACTTATGGCTACGAAAACTGTCGGCGACAGCGCCGCAAATGTTATTGGTGAAGACTCATACTTTACTGGAACTTTTATTATAAACGGATCACTTCGGGTAGATGGCCGCTTCGAAGGAAAATATCTTCAGGCTGAACAGCTTTATATCGGCCGAAGTGGAAAAATAAAAACTGACATCAACGCGGTATCGGTAATTGTTGAAGGACTGATTATCGGAAATATCAATGCATCGAGCCGAATACTTTTGATGCCGACAGCAAAGGTATATGGTGATATCAAGACCCCGGAGCTGATCATCCAAAATGGTGTTATCCTTGAGGGACGATGTACTATTGCCAATGATCTTCGTACCTCGGCGAAAGATTTGATTGAAACTGAATATGAAAAAAACAAACTGATTCCCGAGGATTTTCTTGGCGGGAAAAAGACCTCTTAAGATCGGGATTACCCTGGGGGATCCTGCGGGCATCGGCCCCGAGGTTGCCCTGAAGGGGGCCCGTGAGTTTCTTCGAGATAAAGACATAATCCCCGTGCTTATCGGCCGTGAAGAGGTGCTCCATCTTCTTCATCCCGGGCTTTCCCGGGAGGTAAAAAAACTTCCCCCTGGGGGCACGGCTCACTGTACTGCCGGAAGTATCTGGATAAGCGGTATTGCCTCTGACTTCCCCCTGCCAAAACCTGGAACCGGTACTATTGAAACGGGAGCCGAATCCCTGGCGGCAATTGATCGTGCTGTTGATCTGTGGAAACGCAACGAGATCGATGCTATTGTGACCGCCCCGGTGCACAAGGGTTTCATCGAAAAGACAGGCATCAGCTTTACCGGTCATACTGAATATTTTGCAGAAAAAATCGGGGAAGATGATCCGCTGATGATGATGTTTTCTCCCCGGTACCGGGTACTGCTGGCAACCACCCATCATCCTGTTTCTGAAGTCGAGGGCCTGGTGACACCTGAGCGTCTCATGACCGTTATCCGAAAGGGTTACCGTGCCATCAGGGCCATTGACGGGGGAGATGTGCGCCTTGCCATCACAGGCCTTGATCCCCACTGCGGTGATGACGGGGCGATCGGGACCTTTGACTCGACAGTTACCTGCCGGGTGGTCGAGGAGGCAAAAAAAGAGGGGATACCCCTTGAGGGGCCCTTTGCCGCTGATACAATTTTTCTTCCTGAAAAGTGGGAGGCCTATAACCTGGTGATTGCTCATTACCATGACCAGGGACTGATACCTTTTAAAATGATTGCCTTTGATGAAGGGGTTAATGTTACCCTGGGGCTTTCCCTGGTGAGAACCTCGGTAGATCATGGCACCGCCTATGACATAGCGGGTAAAGATATTGCGGGATACCAGAGCATGGTAGAGGCGATAAAAGTTGCCGCCATGCTGGTGGGAATTTCACGAACCGGGGAGTAAGTTTCAGAAAAACCAGTTGTTTCCTGCATTTCTAAAAATTATAAAAATTTTCATAAAACCGGCCTCCCATTCGTTTATACTATAAGAGGCCTGAAAGTGAAAAAAACAACCCAGCACGATAAGCGCTACAAGAAGCTTTTTTCCCATCCAACACTACTGCGTGAACTCCTTGAATCCTTTGTTCATGAGGATTTTATCCATGAACTTGATTTTTCAACCCTCGAAAGAATTGATAAATCCTTTGTGACTGATAACTTTGCAGAAAAGGAATCAGACCTGATATATAAAATCAATTTTAAAAGTCAGGAAATTTATATATATCTTCTCATAGAATTTCAATCAAAGGTAGACAGGTTTATGGCCCTGAGGATTCTCAGGTACCTCTGTGAATTTTATGAGTTTTTGATTCAGCAGAAGATAAAGAAGTTGCCTGCAGTATTTCCTGTGTTGTTATACAACGGTGACGCGCGATGGACTGCCCCGTGTAATATTAAAGAACTGATAGATCATGTAATTCCTGAACAGTATATACCGGATTTCAGCTATTACCCGGTACTTGAAAATGAACTTTCCAAAGAAACATTGCTGCAGATAACCAATGCGGTATCTGCGGTGTTTTATATCGAAAACAGCAGCGTTGAAGAAGCCAGGAAAAATATAATTAAAATTATCAAATTATTGATGACAGAGAGCCCCGAAGTGGTTACCTTGTTTAAGAACTGGCTTAATGATTTACTGGGATTCAAAGATGCAGAAATTATTGAATCCCTTGATGAATTGGAGGAAACTCACGAAATGTTTGCCACAGCTCTGAAAAAACATGATGAAGAATTACGGCGCAAAAGTGAACAGCAGGGTATCAAGAAAGGCGTCAAGAAAGGCGTCAAGAAAGGCATCGAGAAAGGAATACAAAAAGGTATTAAAGAAGGGAAAATAGAAGCTGCCAGAAAAATGAAAGAGAAGGGCTTTCGCAATCAGGATATAATTGAAATCACAGGACTATCCGAAGATATTTTGATTCAGGCAGGTATTGAATAAGCTGAGGCTGTTTCAACGTGATACACTACCCGGAATGCCCCCTAATTTTTAATAATCCTGTACCGGATTTTTTCAGCAATATTTTCAAGCAGTTCTTTCTGAGTTGTTCCCCGGGCTTCAATAAAATCAGTTTTTACCAGTTTCCCGTCGTGGCGAAATTTTAATAAAACCCTGATGTATCCCCTGCCGGTCTTTTCTGTGAATTCTTTCCCCGCGTACGATAGTTTATAAATTCCCGGGCTGTATCTCAGTACCACCACTTCGAGAGAGCCTGTTTCTCTTCCCGGGGCCCCGGTGAGGTCCGGGAGCAGGGCTCTGAGCTCACTGCCCGAGACGGGCACCGACGAGGGAACCTGGACTGACAGGGAGGCAATTTGAAAACTGCCCCCTGATATGCATCCTGAAATGACCATGAGAAGGAGAACCGGGACCCACTGGAGCCATAATAGAGATTTTTTTAGATATGAGGCCTTCATAGCAGGAAATAATGCCGATAATTCAGGTAATAATGCAAACAAAATTTCTTTAATTTTTCAGTTATTTCAGGAGACAAACGGGCCTGTAGAGCCGGCTGCATTGGGAAAATTTTTTAAAAATGAATTGATGGTTTACTTATTCTCTGTATAGTTGTTTTTATTGTTGAGGAAATAGATATATGATAACAAAAGAGCTGCTGACGAAATCTGTTTTTTTCTATTCTATATTATGGGGTATCGGGATACTGTTGCTCTGGTTTCGCCCCCGCATTGAAATTTTCTGGAAGGTCATAGGAACAGTTATTTTTCTGCTGACCTTTCTTTTCTTTAAAGATGAATTTTTAATAGGTCTGCAGAATCTTAACGCCGGATGGTACGTTGCTGTTCGTTCCTTTCTCAAGTAAGCCATGATACTTACTTTTATGAGTACCTTCTTCCTCTGGCCCGTTGCCCTGGTTATTATATTTTACAAGGCCGATGATATGGGGGCGGAAAAACTTCTCAAGTTTATGTCAGTCCTGAGCCTTTTACTCTGGGTGCTCTTTCTGGTCTATGTCTATTTTAATGCGGGCATTGATAAGTTTCTTTATGAGAATATGCAGAAGATGATTCCCGGTGGTAAGTAGAACCGTATCCATTTTTCTTATTTCTGCTGTTTTGTTTTCCCCGATTCTCGGGGCGCGGGAAAACAGCTCGCTCCTTTATCAGAAAGGGGCCGCCCTTGCGCGGGGGGGAAAAATTCAAGAATCAGTTGTTCTTTTTAAGCGTGTCGTGGCCCTGAGCCCCTGGTACTGCCTCGGGCATTATGGTCTCGGTAAGGCTTACCTGCACCAGGCAGGAAAAAATTCCGATGCCATTAAGCATTTGAAAAAGGCAACTGAACTTGATCGAACCTATGCGCCGGCTCATTTTTATCTCGGCTTTGCCTATTTCCTGGGAGGGAAAAAGCTGAAGGCTATTCACAGCTTTCAGGAGGCCTATGCTATTAATGAAGAGTATATTGAATCATTGTTTAATATCGCGGTTATCTACGAGCTGATGGGGGCTACCCTTAAGTCGCATCTTTATTTTAGAAGGTATTTTATAGAGAAGGAAAAGGAAGAGGACGAAATTTTTTAAGGGCCCCTTCACCGGGGAGCCATGTTTTGAGAAAGAGTGATTGAAAAGGGGTCAGATTTTCACTTTGTCGCTTTAAGGCTTAAAATGATCAAGAACGAGGCCCTCGATACGCGATCCGTAACTGACCCGTATAGCCTTCATGCAGGCTTCCCGTTCGGGTCCCTTTTCTTTGCTGATAATGCCGGCGAGGCACATGGTTATGATTTTTTCTTCAGGGCTCATGACTGTCTCCTTTTACTTACCAGTATCGGCAGAGAACGATAAAATTATAAGGGGTAGTGCCCTCCGGGAGAGAGGCGGTATCCCGTGAAGGGGGTTTTATGTATGTCTTTAGCCATTACAGCAGATATTCATATCAGCGAGAAATACCCTGAGCGGGCCATGGCCCTTGAGGCAATAGCAAAGCAGTGTAAAGAAAAAGGGGTAGAGGAAGTGATAGTGGCGGGAGACTCCTTCGACGGCCCGGTACAGGATCCTTCATTTATTGATTATTGTGCCGACACCTATCTTCCCCTGACCCTGGTGCCGGGAAACCATGATCCCGGGCTGCGGCAGGGGTACTTTGCCTCAAAGTCTGTTACAGTTGTAGAAGAGCCTCTTCTGCGGGACGGGAAGATACCCATTCTTTTTCTGCCCTACCGGGAAGAGTCTACAATGGGTATGGCCATTGAGGCCGCTGGTCTGAGGGAGTTCCTTGAAAAACGGGCCTGGATACTTATTTCCCATGGTGATTTCGGCCGATACGCCCCGGAAGAAAAGGGGAGGGAGCAGGGATATTTCCCCCTGACCCGCCGTGACCTTCAGCGCTGCAACCCGTCCCTGACCATCCTCGGTCATATACACCGGGGTCATGAGGCTGCACCGGGAATTCATTACCCGGGATCACCGATACCCCTTGATATAACTGAAAGGGGGCCCCGGCGCTACCTCCTGGTTGACCGGGATACCCTGGGTGTCAAGTCGCTACCCGTTCCGGGGGCCCCGATACATGAAATACTCAATATAATTTCTATTCCCGGAAGTGATGAGGCCCGGGGTGTCTATGATTCGGTTATCTCACATATTAACTCTATCAGGTCAGGGGCCGGATCTCAGGGTGCAGAGTCTCTGACCCTCAGGGTCCATGTCAGGGGACGGGCAGAGGAGCGTGGTGATGTGGAAGACGCGGTAAAAAGGGCCTGCAGTGAAGAGGGGGTTTCTCTTGAGGGGATATACCTGGGGGAGCTTCTTCCCGCAGGGGAGACCCGAACCGGTGAGATAGCCCGGCTGGTACAGGATAAAATCAATGAGTATAAGCTGAGCTATGGGCCCGGTGAAATTACCGAAGAAGAAGTAATGAAGCAGGCACTGAACATACTCTATAAATAGGAAGAACACCATAAGCTATGGATAGAAGAATATATATTGAATCTATTGAATGTACCGGCTGCGGTCCCATAGAGAAGCTTTCCCTTGCTCCGGCGCCCCTGACACTTATCTATGGTGAGAATGAAGCGGGAAAGACCACCCTGGTAGAGAATCTTCTGTCGGTACTTTTCTTTCGCTCACGGAGTGAAGAGAAAAAGCTCAGGGAGTCTCTGAAGGGAACCATGAAAGTCACGGTACGGGGGCTTGAGGATAAGGGGATACTTTTTAAGGGAACCCCCCGGGGCAAAGGGCTTGAGGATTATCTCCCGGGAGACGATAAAAACTTCCCCCATGATTTACTCCCCCTTCTCTATGTGCGGTCATCGGAGACTGCCCTTGGTGAAGGTCCAGGGGGTGTTGAAGGACGGGATCTCCAGGGACTGGTTTCTGAACAGCGGCTGATTGAATCGCTTTACAAAAAGCTTTCCGGTGAAACGGGATACATTTACATGGAAGGGGGCCGCCTCGGGACAGAGAAGAAAATCGGTCCCTGGAAAAATCTTGAAGAAATGAAACAGCGCATCAACCGTCTCGCTGCCACGGCTGAAGAATTTTCATCAGCCCTCTCTGAGCGGGGCGTTCAGGCCCTGGAAGAAAAGATAAAGAGACTTGAAAAAGAGAAAAGAGACCTGGAGCATGGCCGGCGTCATCGCGCATTTGAGCTGGCGGCTGTTATTAAAAAGATTTCCGCTGATCCCCTGGTTCAAGGTAAAAAATATATTACCGAACTCGAGGCCCTGGCGGGGGTGTATGCTGTAAAAATAAAAGAACTGGCGTCCCGCCGGGAACGCTTAAAAAAAATAAAGTGGAATGAAGGAGACCTCCAGTGGCTCAAGGCTGCCGAAGCGGCGTGGATTGCCGGAATGTCACCGGGTACTGCCCTGGGTCAGAAAATACTTTTAACCCTTGGGGGCCTCTGCGCTGTTGCCCTTCCGGTTGTGTATAGTTTTTTTAAATCCATGGTGGTTCCCGCCATTGCCGTAACATCGCTGGTTGTTCTTATGGTTATTCTTTTTGCTGTTTTTTTTCCCCCCGGCTCTGGTACCTCTGCTGAAGAGCTGCAGGCAATAGCCCTTGAATGTGAAGGGCGCTTTGGAGCCCCCCTGAAAAGTGTTGCCGATTTCAGCCGGTGGCGGGGAGAAATCGAAGGGGAGTTAAGTGAGGCAAAGGTTGTGCGTCCCATGGCTGAATCCCTCGAGGGAGAGGTCAGGCTTCTCGAGGAAAAGACCGCCGGTCTTCTCGCCCTCCTGGGGCATCCCGGCGCCGGGGCCTCAGGGGCCGCTTCAGCCCTGGGTCAGCGCCTTGATGAACTGGAACGAAAAAGGCTCGCGGCGCGGGAACAGCTCACGGCCCTCGATGTGCCCCCTGAGGACTACGAAGAGACCCCTTCAAAAGTCAGGTATTCTCCCGGGGCCCTCAAGGAGAATGATGCCGCCCGGGGTGAGCTGAGGGAGGCCCTTGAAAAGGAGAACCGTCACCTTCAGGAGCTGCGGCAGCGTCTCGGAGAATTTACAGGAAGTGAAATCGCCTTCTCTCATGATACGGCAGCCCTGATGGAGGAGCTCTGCCGTGTTGAGGAATCACTTCGCGCCGAGACCCGGGAAATACTCAGCGCCATGATCGGCGGCCTGGCGGTGAAAGAAGTTCTCGATGATCTTCAGAGCCGTGAGATGCAGTTTCTGGCCGAAACCCTGAATGAAGCAAATCTTACGGGGCTGCTGCAGAAAATAACCGGGCGCTATAACAGCTTTCAGCTTGATGGGGGACGCCTTCTTGTTGGTAACGGAAGAGAATATTTTAATATTGATGATCTTTCAAGCGGGGCCCGGGAACAGGTTCTCATGGTGCTCCGTGCCGGCATGGCCATGAAGACAACGGGGAAGGACCGGCTCTTTATGATCCTTGATGACGCCTTCCAGTTCTCAGACTGGAAGCGGCGCCAGCGCCTGGTTGAGCGAGCTGCCGGTGAGGACATCGCCGATCACCC
>CAZPEK010000009.1:16984-17291 GCA_964585555.1 uncultured Leptospirales bacterium
AAGGGTGGCAGATTATTTACCTTACCATGGATAATGATCTCCGTGACCGCTTTGCCGCTGCAGCCCCTTCCCTTGGTGAGGGAAACTTTAAGCTGGTGAACCTGAGGTCTTCCTGACGGGATAACCAGAAGTACTTGACAGTATTTATTTTACTGGAGAAAGTGAGCACTTGTTCAGTGCGACAGGGCAACTGCTGTCCCGGGTTACCTGCACTGGAAGGGCCCGGCGTGAAGAAAACGTTACACTTCCTCACCCCCCCCTGATGTTGAGAATTTATTACTGAAAAGGAATATATGATGATTACTGC
>CAZPEK010000009.1:17301-21854 GCA_964585555.1 uncultured Leptospirales bacterium
GTTGCCATTTTGAAGGATGGAGAAATTCTTGCCGCTGAAGTCGGATTTACCGGCTACAACGCGGAAAAGGCCTGGCGTACTCTTATGGAACTGGTGCTTGAAAAGACAGGGCTCAAGGAAAGTGACATCGAAAAAATAATCTCCACAGGCTACGGAAGAAACCAGGTCAGTATTGCCGATAAGGCCATTACAGAAATTACCTGTCATGCCGCGGGGGCACATTTTCTCAACCCCCATATCAGGTCGATTATAGATATCGGGGGACAGGACAGCAAGTCTATTGTAATTGATGAAAATGGGAAGGTGGTCGACTTTACCATGAATGATAAATGCGCTGCAGGTACGGGGCGTTTTCTCGAGGTTATGGCACGTGCCCTTGAGGTTGATCTTGATAACTTCGGCACTATTTCGGTGAAGGCAATGGCTCCCGCCAGGATAAGCAGTCTTTGTACCGTCTTTGCCGAGTCAGAGGTTATTTCTCTGATTTCTAAAGGAGAGAGCCGGGAGAATATAGTCTCCGGTATTCATGAATCAATTGCCGCCCGGGTTTCAAGCATGGCAAAACGGGTTGGTGTCAAGGCGCCGGTTATGATGACCGGGGGCGTGGCTAAAAATGAAGGCGTGGTTCGAGCCCTGGAGAGCAAGCTCGGTATAGACATAGAGGTTTCTGAGAGTGCCCAGGTCAACGGGGCTATTGGCGCGGCGGTGCTTGCGGCTAAACTGTAGTCTCCCGTGGGGACATATTTTTATTGACTGCACCGGCAGGGGTGGTATTCTTCTCTTACGGTTTTTTTATGGATACTCAAAGGATAGTTCAAAATATTATCACCCTGACCGAACAGGAAACAGCTTTTGATTTGAAGGCCGCCTTTGCTGAAGTGGTTCAAGAAACTTTCAGCCTTAAGTCTCCCACAATATTTGAAATCCATAAAATCAGAGACAGTGAATCAGAAGAAAGAAAAAATTCTGTAATCGCTATAGACAGCCTCGACTACAACCGCAGTTTTATCTACCTGGAAGATATAGAAGGAATGATCAGGGCAGCTGAAAAAAGAGAAACTGTTTCGGTTCCTGAAGGGTCCCGGTTTCGTTTGTTTCTTCCCGTTGTGGAACAGGAAAAACTTACCCATGTCGTTGCCCTTGAAACTATTCCTGAAGCGTCACTTACCGCGCTTCTTGAACAGCTGGTGTTGATTTTTTCTAATAACCTGCATCTTCTCAATGTTAAGGATCGAGACTACCTGACGAATTTTTATAACCGTCAGGCCTATAATCGAATGATAAACCCTCTTCTTTTCGACTCGAAGCGAAAAGAATTTTATGTCGAGCAGAAAAAGAATTTTTCATTTTTTGGTATTCTTAATATCGATTTTTTTAAGGCGATCAATGATACCTACGGGCATCTTACTGGCGACGAGGTGCTGATTATTTTTTCCCGGATCATGAAAAATATTTTTCGCCATGATGATCTTCTTTTTCGGTACGGGGGTGAAGAGTTTGTCATCATCCTGAAGGATGTAGATTTTCAGTATGCCCGTTCGGTCTTTGAGCGGTGCAGAAACAGTATTGCCGCCTGTGAGTTTCCCCGGGTTGGCCGCATAACGGTCAGTATAGGGTATACCAGTATTCCCGGCGCCCGGGATCCGCTTTCTGTTATCGATAAAGCTGACAGGGCTCTCTACTACTGCAAGGAGCAGGGGCGTAACGCGAGTGCCTTCTATGAAGACCTGGTCAAGGACCAGAAGATTGACCCGATTATTGAATCAAACCAGGGAGTAGAATTCTGGGATTAAAGGATTCCGGGTAAGAAGGTTTTAGCGCCGGTGCCGGTTCATGCACGAGCTGATGCAGCGGTACCGAAAATTTCCATCAAGAACCTCACAGCGCCTTTTGCAGCTTTTCAGCATGGAGCTTTCTTCCTTCTCACGTCTCATGTTTGTATTTCCGCTTCCCCTGTCCATGCAGATGCGAATGCATTTGACACTGTCGAGTCCCTTCAGGGATTTGCATACTTCCGCGCATTTGCTGTATTTTGACCGGTCTCTTTCTCCTCCCCGCCGGTTGCGACGTGTCGCCGATACGCAGGTCTTCAGGCACTGGAACCGGGCCTGGCCGGTGAAGGATTTGCAGTTTTCGCTGCAGGTAGAATAGGCGTCTCCTCCGTGGCTGCCGCTCCGGTACTGTGAACTTCCTTCAATAATAAATAAGAAAGCTATAATGACCGCTAGAGATATTTTTTTTGTGAGAGAATGTTTCATTGCCGCTCCTCTGGTACACCGGTACATATAAAAGATGTCATGGTGCTCCGGGAATGTCAAGCCGATTAGTTTTATCCTCCACCAACAGGGGGAAAGAAGGAGACCCGGTCTCCATTGTTGACGGCCTGGTCTTTTTGGGCATGTGTATTATTGATGAAAATAACAGCGACCTTGTCAGCAGGCAGTGATAGTTCATCTATCAGCATTTGAATCGTGATACCTTCATGACAGGTGTGAACTTTTTCATCGAACCGGTTCTCCTGGAGAGATGCAAAAAGTTTAACAGTGACTTTCATTTTTATGTCTGCGTCACCTGTCACCGCGCGAAACTCTATCAGCTCCTGTCCGGGGGCAGCCTCCTGTATGACCAGTGGACCGGGAACCAGTACCCGGCCTCCTGCGGTGAGTTGACTGCAGCCTTTAAAGAATTCTTCGTCGCGGCGTGAAAAAAAGTCTTGAAGCTGCCGGGGGGCAAGAAGAATGCCCCTTTCGAGAAACCCTGTCCCTGAATCACGAAGGATAAGGTTAAAGATTTTTATTTTTAAAAGCCCTGTGGCGCTTCTTATTTTTTCAGCCCGTGTGTTTTCGGAAATATTTTTTCGAAAGGGAGCGAGATAACTTCCGACTCTCATAACCGCACCCACCAGTCCCGGCATTGCCCCGGAGAGACTCAGGGTGTCACCAGGGGCTGTGGTGGTACCGTCGAGATCATCAAGGGGACGGAAGTTAAGGAAAATGGTCTGAATGCGCTCATTGATATAGGTATCGGTAAAGCCAAGAAGCGTCAGGGTTTTTCTTACCGTAACGCCTGTCATGACGTTTACAAAGAAACCTTCCTGTAAAAGTACGCCCAGTTCTTTTAGAGCGGGAGGGCTACAATGGAGAATGATGTTTTTAGAAGATGGTTTCATGATTTTGTATTTCAAAAAAATATAAGTTTACAAAGGCGAGGATGCGTTCCTCGCCTTTGTGTCGGGTGGTGCTGTTTTGAAAGCGAGGATCGCCATCCTCGCTCTCAAAAGCAGGTGATACATACTTGTCCGGCATTTAAAGACTACCAGTTAAAGACCTTGTCGAGCTCATCGTCGTCAACCTGGAAAGTGATATTATGTGGACCGATTGGTTCCCGGGAGAAGAACCGTGGCAGCCGGTCATGCTCTTTCGTGAATCCGGCACCCTTGTTGAATTCCCGTTCTTTTGTAAGGATAGACTTCCCCAGTTCAGTCACATCATCAGCGGTGAGGCTTGAGCCGTGAAATGAATTGAGCAGGTCGATGAGAGCCTGAAAGGTCTCTGGCTGGTCAAGGATTGCAAAGGCGATAAAGAGGCACATGCCCGTTGAATCAATGGCCGCTGTGGCAATCTGAAGGTTTCTCGAAAGCTCAACCTGGCCTTCACTTTTCAGGGGATCGACGAAGCCCCCGACCTGAAGAATGTTTGTGGTAATAGCATACCCGGCTGTATGGTCTGCCCCCATGGTGGAAGTCGCATAGGTGACACCGATGCCGTTGATGGGCCGTGGATCATAGGCTGGCATGGCCTGCCCCTTTACAACCGGTGCGCGTTCGATGCCGAAGGCTTTGGCTGTTGCCGCTGTGCCGCTCCCGAGAATTCTGCCGAGGGGGGTTCCTTTGCCGACTTCTTCAAGAAATTTGATAGCCGCTTTGCCGTCACCAAATTCAGCCAGTCCCGCTTCCATGGCGACGGCAATAGTTGCGCCCATTTCGATGGTATCGACGCCTAAGTTGTCATCCATAAAATCAAGTCGGGCGATTACATCAAGGTCATCGATGCCGCAGTTTGCTCCATGGGCCCAGACGGTTTCATACTCTGGTTGTTTGGTGAGGAAGTTTCCGTCCCTGTCGTTATAGGTACCTGAACATTTAATGACACATCCCCGGTGACAGCCGTGAGTGGCAAGACCGCCCCTTTTCGTTTCCAGTTCAGCCTGGGCTTCTCCGCTTATTTTTGAGACTCCCTCGAACTGGCCCTCTGAAAAGTTGCGGGTCGGATAGCCCCCTGCTTCATTGATGATATTTGCAAGGACATTTGTCCCGTAGGCGGGAAGTCCTTCGCCGGTAACCGCGTGAGACTGAAGACCCCTGGTGAAAACTTTATTGGCCTCTTTGAACTTTTCAGGGTCTTTCGGTTTTCTCATGGTAGTTTCACTATCGTCAAAAATTATTACCTTAATGCCCTTTGATCCCATAACCGCTCCGAGGCCCCCACGCCCCGCGTGCCTGGTGGGACGCAGCTCAATATCTGTCGATGCAATTGTAGCGGCAGGCATCTTCA
>CAZPEK010000009.1:21864-23003 GCA_964585555.1 uncultured Leptospirales bacterium
GGACCAATGGAGAGACAGGTAATTTTTTCTCCATATTCTGATTTAATTTTATCTATCAGGTCGTAGTTGGGAAGCATCTTCAGATCATCAGACTCTTCAATTTTGACACTGTCACTGGTGATGAAAATTTTGTAGAGCTTTCCCTTCTCTGGGAGTCCCTCAACGATTATTCCCGCGTACCCGAGGCGGGCCATAACCTGGGCGACCTGTCCCCCGGCGTTTGATTCTTTGATGGTTCCCGTGAGGGGGCTTTTGCTGCCGATGCTGAGGCGCCCCGACATAACAGCGGCTGAACCGCTGAGAAGCCCCGGGGCGATGACCAGCTTGTTTTCCGGTCCCAGGGCATGCGAGAGGGGATCGACTTCTTTGTAAATGACGCTGCTGGTGAAGGCCCGGCCTCCCAGTCCAGCGTATTCCCCCGGTGTATCTTTTGTTGTTTTGGGTCCGCCTGGTGCGCCCATATCAATTCTTAATACGGTATCCATTGAATCCTCCTGGTAACAGTTTTTATATCACAAGTCTATTTTTTTGGCGGAGGTGTTTTTGATGTATTAAATATATAAATGTATGTGCGCATTTTCAAAAAGAAGTGTGTGGTACTGATAAGATATATCACTGTCTGCAGGTACAGATTCTTTCAGTTTCCGGGGAGGCTTTTATTCCGGTATGGCTAAAAACTGAATAAATTCTACTGGTATTACAGCCTTTTGTCAATAGTATTATTTGAAAAGGAAGGAGTGCCTGGCAGTATTTGAAAACTTTAATTTTTTATATATAAAAGTGAACCACCCCGAATTTTAAGGAAGGCCCTAAATGGCGAATGCTTATAGCTCTTTTGTAGTGTTCTGTCTCAAGTGGTTGTTTGAAAACAACAGCCGGCTGCTGTTTACAAAATGTCTTTTTCACGAGAAGAAGTCAGACATCCGAGGGGATGGGGGGCTTCTCACTAAAAAGCCAAAAGGGTTTTTGAAGTTTAATTGCAGGGGGCAGGTTTTTTGTTTTACTTTTGCTGGAGAGCTGATTTTTTGGGATAGTGCCGCAGAACACACAGAAGGAGACGGGGCGCTGAGCATGGCTGATGCCTCGACTACCCTCGGCTGCTGTTCTGGTTTTCGCGGGTTGCCGAAACACCGGTTGTC
>CAZPEK010000010.1:0-22936 GCA_964585555.1 uncultured Leptospirales bacterium
GGCCTGAACAGAGGATTCTTTAAATTCCTTACACCTGGAAACCCCCTGCCTAAGTAAAATTCTTGCAATTATTAAAATGTTATGTATGATAGACTTCGAATCGGACATCATAGTCCGTATATTCACTTCCAGAGGAGGATTGTATGGACAATCTCGGACAGGCGCAGGAACAGGATTTAACCCTGGAAAAACTGACACCGGAGCAAAAACAAAAAGTTGAAGCCATTGCAGCCGACATCGACATTAATGATTCCCAGGCTATTATACAGTATGGAGTCGGATCCCAGTCAAATATTTCAAATTTTGCAGACACCATTCTTGAACAGGTAAGAGCGAAAGATGCCGGATATGCAGGAGAAATACTGACAGACCTGATGATTACCGTCAAGGATCTCAAAGTTGATAAACTCGGATCATCCGGGGGATTTTTTTCTAAGATTCCAATTATTGGCGGGATCGTTGATGAGGCCAAAAAATTTGTCGGCCGCTACCAGAAGGTCAGTGTGGAAATTGAGAGAATCGTCGATGAATTGACCAAGGCACGGATGCAGCTCCTCAAAGACATCACGATGCTTGACAGCCTTTATGAAAAAAACCAGGAGTACCTCAGGGATCTTGACCTTTTCATTCTTGCCGGAGAGATCAAGCTGAAAGAAATCAACGAGAAGCTTCTTCCTGAAATAAAGGCCAAAGCCGCAGAGACCAAGGATACCCTTGATGCCCAGGCGGTGCAGGATCTCAACCAGATGATTAACCGCTTTGAGAAAAAAATTCATGACCTGAAACTGAGCCGTATGGTTGCCATCCAGACCATGCCCCAGGTTCGCCTTATTCAAAATAATGATCAGCTTCTGGTTGAAAAAATTCAAAGCTCAATTCTGAACACTATTCCACTCTGGAAAAACCAGATTGTAATCGCCATCAGTCTTTTCAGACAAAAAAAGGCCCTGAAGCTGCAAAAGGAAGTTTCAGAAACCACTAATGACCTTCTTGAGCAGAATGCCGCCCTTCTCAAAGACAGCAGTCTTGATATTGCACGGGAATCTGAAAAGGGAATCGTAGAGATTGATACACTTAAAAAAGTTCATGAAAATCTTATCTCTACTATAGAAGAAACCCTCAAGATCCAGGAAGAGGGAAAGGCAAAACGCAAGGAAGCGGAAGTTGAGCTGGTTAAACTCGAAGATGACCTGAAAACAAAGCTCAGCGCTGTAAAGTCAGAAGAAAACACACCGGCAGCTTTATAGAAAGGAAGTTAAGGCAATGAAAATCATTGTTCCCTTTGCCGAAGGTTTAGAAGAAATTGAAGCCGTCACCATAGTTGATGTTCTCAGGCGTGCTGAGCTCAACGTAACTACTGCCGCCCTGGGGCCCAATCCTGTCACCGGGTCCCACGGCATCAGTATAACTGCTGATACTCTTTTTTCTCATTGCAGTGCTGATGACTTCGACTGCATTGTCCTCCCAGGCGGCATGCCGGGAAGTGGCCACCTGAAAGAAAGCAGCGAAGTTCTTTCAATGCTTCGCCACATCCACGAACAGGGTGGTTATATTGCGGCCATCTGCGCCGCTCCTATGGTTCTCGGTGAAGCAGGCCTTCTTGAAGGTAAAAAGGCAACCTGCTATCCGGGTTTTGAAAAATATCTAAAAAATGCAGACTGTACCAATACCCCTGTAGCTGTTGACGGCAAAATAATCACAGGAAGAGGTCCCGGGTGCGCAATTCCCTTCGCCTTGAAACTTGTTGAAATTTTCAAAGGCAGCAAAATCTCAGAAGAGCTTAGAGGTGCGATGCAGGTTTACTGGATGTAGTTAATGAAAGAAAAGCAAAGTACCTTCCGGAAAGGCTCTTATCTGTACATAGAGGGAGATGAAGATGCCGATCAGGTCTTTATTGTCATACAGGGCCGAATACATTTCAGCAACTGCAATAAAAACATTAAAATCAATCATCGTGACGCAGGGCCGGGTGAAATTTTTGGATTTATTTCCGCCCTCAGTTTAAAGCCCAGAATGGAGAGTGCACTGGCGGCTGAAGATACTACTGTTGTTTCCCTGCCACGCAGTACATTCCTTTCCAACCTGAACAGTAATCCAGATCTTGCCTTTAAAGTATTGAACTACTTTGCTGATTTTCTCAGACAGTACGATAACCTTATTTTTGCCGATAACTGCACTGAAGACCGGCTTCCCATTGAAACCCGTCTCTATAACACCGGGCTCTATTATTACCAGGAGGGCCAGTACCAGATCAGCCTTTATATTTTCAACCGCCTTTTACAGCTTTTCCCCAACTGCCAGTACGTCAACTCCGGCAGAGAGATGGTTCTCAAAATAGAAAATACAGGAACCCGGAGCATTCTCGAACCAGTGCATAAAGGAATCTATAATATGTATGCTGACAACCAGACAATATTTTGTGAAGATGAACCGGGAGATGAACTCTTCATTATCAAAGAGGGAAAAGTTAAAATAGTTAAATACCAGCAAAACACTGAAATCATGTTATCGGTTTTAAAGGAAGGAGAAATATTCGGTGAACTGGCGATTGTTTCATCAAAACCAAGAAATGCAACAGCAATCAGTTTTGGCAAATCTGAACTTCTCCCGATAAATAAAGATGCCCTTAAAAAACTGATACAAAAATCTCCCCAGATTTTAAAACGAATATTTTCAGCTCTGAGCCAGAGGCTCTGGTTCACCCATATTCGCCTTGATTCAAAGCTTTACCGCCAGGCAATTACCCGATTCTACGCATTTCTTGAAAACAAGCTAATCGAAGAAAACATCTCTATTAAGGCAACAGAAACACATACTCTTAAATTCGGCATTGATGAACTCTTAAAAATGGCCGGGGCATCTCAAACAAGAGATAAAAAAGCAATCGAAGAACTCCTTAAAGACTCCAATTTGAAGTTTAATTTTGGCCAGATAATTATCACAAAACCGGACATTTTCCGCCAGAAAGCACAGTATTACCGATCCCGCGACGGCTTATATAGCGGGCAGGAGACTTCTGCTCCCCATCAATGTGATGATACACCGGAAGCTGATGAAATACTTAGTGAACTTGACAAATTTAAGGATATATAATATTAACGTTTCTTTGCACTGGCAGAACTATTTTTCTCTGCCATGGGCACAACTGGAGGATATTCATGAAATACAGTATGGTTAAACAGTTCTACAATGGAGCACTGGACAATATATACAACTTTTTCTTTAAGTGGGTTGATTTCGGCAAAATAATGCTCGAAGCTCTATGGTCCTTTTTTGAAATCTGGCAGGCATTCTTTTTAATTTTCTGGAACTTCTTCATGTACTTTTATTATCTCTTACTCTTCGGTATTGACCGGGGTGCAGAATCAGGTCAGGCCGGCTATTTTTCCCGACGCCGGCGGGTTCGCCGATCAAGTGCACCCGGCGTAAAGGTGAGTAATATACCGAATCCTGTTCCTGCAGCCTATCGGGTATCTTCAAAGGCATCAGCTACCGTACGTGAAGCTGCGGCCACAGTTGCAGCACCCCTGCGGGATGGCCCGGCAGCGGCACATGCTAAAAAACCAATAATTAAAACTATCCTTGAATTTTTTGCCTCAATAGGAAGTGGACTCAAAAATCTTATTGTTACTCCGGTGAAAATAGTAGTTAACTTTTTTGCAGATAGAGTCCGACCAGTAAGAGAAAAACACCATGCCGCAGAACCACAGCAGAGAAGTCTCATTAACGATTACCTGAAAGAATACGAAGAAAAACGAAAAGCAGAATAATAAGAGGCGGCGTTATTAGCGCCGCCTTTTATTCATATACCATTTGAATTATGATTTTTCTCGATCTTGAACGGGTATCACAATCTACTAAAACTACCTGCTGCCAGGTACCCAGGGTCAAGCCCCCGGCAACTACTGGTATTGTAACCGACGGGCCAATCAGTGCAGCCTGCAGATGAGATGATCCATTATCATCATGCCAGGTCTCATGATGAGCATAGGGATCACCATAAGGAAACAGCTTTTCAAGGTATACATCAAGATCCTTCTTCAGACCCGGTTCAAATTCGACAGTAGTTATACCGGCAGTTGAACCGGGGGCAAAAACAGTTACAATACCATTAGTGACTTCATATTTTTCAAGAGCCCGTCTAACTTCAGGAGTTAAATCCAAAACATCCCGGAATCCCCTGCTCTCAATAGAAATGTATTCAGTTGCAATCATCCTGATGGATATTAATGCTTGAAAGCCCGCTGTCCGGTAAAAACCATTGCCACCTGGGGATCAGCTTCATTGCAGGCCTCAATTGCCTCAAAATCTCTCATGGATCCGCCTGGCTGCACAATAGCAGTAATTCCCTGCTCGACACAGACATCAATACCATCCCTGAATGGGAAAAAGGCATCAGATACCGCAGAGGCACCAATCAAACCTCCCTTTGCATCATCAGTTTCCTCATCGATTTCAATCATTTCCTTTTCCGGTCTTTCATCCCGGTTTATTTCCAGCTCAAGCTGCTTATAGGGAATCCCATAACGATTAAAACATAAAAGATCTGCATACTTGGTATAGGCCTTATAGACCGCGATTTCTGCAACACCGACACGATCCTGTTCTCCCGTACCGATACCGACAGTAACTCCATCCTTGACATAGATTACTGAATTTGAAGTTACTCCCTGTTCAACAAACCAGCCAAAAAGAAGGTCCTGGTATTCTTTCTCAGAAGGTTCTCGCGCTATTGTATATGTTGTTCCTTTATATTCTGTTACAGCAAGCTTCAAATCTTCCTTTCTCTGAATAATATTAAGAGGAGACTGTTGAACAATTATGCCTCCATCTATCAGGGACTTAAAATCAACAAAACGGCTGTTTTTATAGCTTTCAAGTTTATCAATCCGTTCAATTTTTACTATTCTCAAATTTTTCCGTTTTTTTAAGATATCAACTGCCTCCCCTGAGTAATCGGGAGCAACAACAACTTCAAGATATTGCTCTGCAATCAGCTCAGCTGTTTCCTTATCAACGGTTCTATTTAGTGAAACACATCCCCCGAAAGCAGCAATTCGATCAGCTGCAAAAGATTTTTTAAATGCTTCTGCAATGGTATCAGCAAAAGCGACCCCACAGGGATTATTGTGTTTAACAATAACAGATGCCGGCTTATCTGAAAGATATTTCAAAACATTCAATGAATTATCTATATCTGTCAGGTTTATCTTTCCCGGGTGTTTTCCAAACTGGAGCATATCTGATTCGCTGATACCGCTTGTAAGGCTGTTTCCCGCTTCGATAAACCTGCAATCCCCCAGTGCAAGGTTGCCATTAACCAGTTCATACATGGCTGATTCCTGGCCCGGATTTTCACCATACCTGAGGCCTTTCTCAATGACAGTACCTTCTTCATCAATTTTCCAGGTCCTTTTTTTATACATTAATTTTTGGCTGCCAAAGGTAATTGTCATCTCTTCTGGAAAATTATCATCCATTACAGTTTTATAGGCTTTCTTTAAATCTTGCATGTATTTCTCCATGTATTTTTTTTAAAATCATGTTACTGTACTACGATTGCCCCATCTTCCAGGACAATATCAAAGATAAAAGCATTGCGTTGTATATTCAACGGGGTAATGACCATACATTGTCCTTTAAATTCAAACATCTCCCCAACAATTGCATCTTTAGACCATCCTTCATTGCTTGTAAAAAGAAAGTACTGCAGCTTTAGACCAAATTTTTCAGAATCTTTATCATGAATTTCAATCCTTAACTTTTTTCTGTACCTTATTAACGGTGAAACCGATTTAATAATTCCTCGTCCCTGCATTAAAAAATTAATCTTTTTGCTGAGGAAAAGGTCTCTGCGTACCGGAGCTTCACGGGAAATACTGCGATAAAAATCCTGATTAATTACCTGTGTCTTTTTACCCTTCTCCAGCGGTGAAGCAATGACAGAAAAAAAAGGCAGCAAAAACAGGAATAAAACAATACTAAAATTCTTTTTCATGACGATAGATCCCGGCACCACTATTGTTGTCTAAAATAAATTTCATGCATTTGTGAATCACGATATATTTCGAGCAGTTTAATTCGTCCATCAAATTTATATAATTTTTGAATAAAATCATCAATAGACCTTACTGCTGAACCATTCAGCCCAATAATCAAATCACCTTTACGTACACCAGTCCCCATATTTCTTGGAGATACATATGAGACAGTAATGCCACGGGAAGAAACAGCATCATCAACTTCGAGACCATACCTGGTAAAAAGAAGCTGCAGACCTCTTTTTAGACGGTTGAAATTTGTCTTTTCCCGCAGGGTGAGTACATATCTAAAAAGCCGGGCATCCCTGGAAATAACCAGGTGTATTTTTGAATTAACATGCTTTTTCCCTACATAGGCGATCAGAGATGCGAGGGAATTTATCTTTTTCCCATCTATGACACGAATATGATCACCTTTTTTCAATCCCGCTCTTTCAGCCGGTGAGCCTTTTACAATACTTATTATTTCAATTTCGGGTTGAAGATTTTGTGCTTCCCGATCCCCTTCTCTCGCTATAAACCCTATCCAGCCTCTTCTCACCCTTCCATGACGGTTCAACTCATAGCATACATGCTTAACAATCTGTGATGGAATAGCAAAGCTTATGCCCTGATATCCCCCCGATACCGAACGAATCGCAGTATTTAAGCCGACCATTTCACCCTTTAAATTAATAAGAGGCCCCCCGGAACTGCCGGGATTAATCGAAACATCCGACTGAATAAAATCCTCTATATCCGCAAATCCTATATTGTTTCGGCCAATAGATGAAATTATTCCACTGGTAATAGTCTGCGAAAGACCATAGGGGTTCCCGATAGCCAGCACCCACTCTCCTTCCCGAAGTGGAACACCACGGGCAAAGGCAACTGGGACAAACTCATACCCATCCTGATTCTCTACCTGAATAAGTGCTATGTCTGTTTTTACATCCGCAAGAAATTGTTTACCATCTCGATATGGGCGGGTATTAAAAACTTTACCGTCATGTGTTGTAACACGGTAAAAATTCCCCTTTGATACAACATGATAATTGGTAACAATATATCCATTTTCAGTAATTATCGTCCCGCTTGCATTTGCAACTTTTCTGAACATTTCCCTGCCGTTGCGAAAAAAGCGGTTATAGATGACAATATGTACAACAGATTTTCTCGCCCGTGCTGCTGCATCGATAAAATGCCTGTTTAAATCTTCCGGCCCCA
Source organism: uncultured Leptospirales bacterium (assembly GCA_964585555.1). GTDB lineage: Bacteria > Spirochaetota > UBA4802 > UBA4802 > UBA5550 > CAZHNW01. The sequence goes on from CAZPEK010000010.1 coordinate 7,248, forward strand.
GCCCATTCAAAGGCTGAACAAGCATCAATGCAATAAAAGGCAGTAATAATTTACGCATTCTCTATTTCCCTGTCACAATATCAAAATAGCTTTTATCAGTTGAAATTTGATACTTATCAAGGTCAATCTTTTTTCCCCGCGGCCGATGCCTGAATTTCCTATCCTTCATCTCAAGACCCGTTAGTAGTGAATATATACCTACGGCTATTCCCTCTGCAAGAATATGCTGTTTCTTAGTAAGAATTCGACGGTCACGCCAGCGATCAAGATATCCGAGTTCAATAAAGGCGCTTACTGCATTTACATGAAGAGGAAGAATATATACACTGTTATAAGATTTCCCTGGGATATTCCGGTAATGATAATCACCAGAATTTTTCAAAGCCTGAAGCATATGTCGGATAATTTCATAAGACGCATAGGCGTTATCGCCCCCAAAACCCTCAGGGCCACCATCACGACGGAACTCCTCAAATTGAGACTTTTCCCTTTCCCAGAATTTTCCCTTCAGGGCTATCGAATTATAACTATTGGAATACCTGGTACCGGGTTTATGAAACCTTGCGACCCGTTCCCACCCAGGAGAGTCTCTATACTTCCAGGTCACCATATTATACCGGTATCCCTTGAAATTATCCAGTTCAATCTTTCGTTTTTTATTAAGGGGATAGGAAGTAAAATAGAGGGATGTATCATTAAGAAACCAGCTGAAAGACGAACGTTTATTATTTTCTTTAAACCAGTCCCTCATGCCATGTTTGAAAAAAAATCTTTTACTCCTTCTCTTTTTCTGAAGGTATTCCAGACCTTTGCTCAACAGGCTGTATGGAGCGACCAGAACCGGATTCATACCTTTGAATTCACGGGGAGCTCTTTGAGCACAGTGAAGAGAAACAACCAGCTGGGGCTTGAATTTATTAATCCGTGAAATTCTTCCCAACATAGTTTTTTTATCTTTCCCCGGGAAATCAAAAAGCCTGTATTCAGCATTCGGCTCTTTCATCTTCTTAGCTTCGCTGCGGGTGATTGAGTCACCCCGGCTCAACATGGGGAGAATAAAAATACGCTTTGCCCTGGCGTTACTGTATTTCTTGAGAATTTTATTAAATTTTTTAAAATCTCCATCGGGAGAGCATTCATAGAGGATGTCATAGGCTTTGCGGGCTATCTGATAAACAATTTTATGTTCCCAGTCCCGTCCCCTCGCAGCCCCTTCTTTAAAAGGATCAAGGTAAGTCCCGGAAAGTGCATCATACCTGTCTCCATGGAGAGACTTCGGATCCATCGAGACACCACCATGCCCCGGATCAATGACAATACGGAAAAGAGGAAATTCATACTCAGGAACCTTCGATGCATTAAACAAGAATGCTAAAGAACATCCAAAAATTAAGGCTGCGTGGAATAATTTTTTTTTTACCATATCTCAGAAAAGACTGCATATTTATAAATTAAAAAAGGGGAATAAAGCTTTATTCCCCTTTTCATTAATAGATTAGAGTCTAATTATTGCGCAGGTGCCGTGTTGCCACCACTTGATTTCTTTAAAATACGGTTCAGGTTATCAGCTTTATGAACATCATATTTTTGTTTATTCGCATCAGCATCCTTAGGATCTGAAAGGGCTTCAATTATTTTAATTGCATAGGTCTTGGCAACCCGGTAATGATAAAGGGCTACTTCAGGATTTCTGGCAATTCTTGAAGCGCGTGCATCATCCATCTGTGCATATGATATCTTCAGTCTCATCTGATTATGAAAAAGTTCACGATTCTTATTGGGATCAGAACGGGTTTCCTCCATAAGATGAGGCTCCTTTTTTCGGTGAACACAGAGAGAAAGCATTTCAGTTGTTTCTTTCTTGTATTCTGCAATAATCTTTTCAAGAAGGTCATCAATCTGTTTTTTATTCTTCTCAAATTGTACCCGCGCATAGATCATATTTCGCTCATAGAAATATTTCATGGCTTTTTTATAGCCTTCATAACATTCATTGTAAGTCTTTTCCCAGCCTTCTTTACCCTTAAAGTTGGTAACAACCACCTTCAGAAGATAAATCTGCTCAAGATTCTTCTTCATAAGTTTTTCTACCACATCATGGGCATGAAACTTAGCGAGATAAGAATCTTCTGGCCTGTTCGCTTCATTGTGCTCAGTACTGGTATAGGTGCCGTCTTCATTTTGTGAAACCGTTGATTTTTTGTTTCCAGTATCCTGCTGGGCAAAAGCCGTTGTTGAAACAACAAAGGCTGAAAGCATGACAATGGATAAGACCTTAATAAGTTTGCCTGTTTTCATAGTAGTACTCCTCAATTACTCAAGTATAATTTATACCTTAACATCTGGGCCTCCATGCCCGATCATTCGACATGAATGTTTGGAAGTATAAACAACTCTTTCAATATTATCAACATCTTTTTTAGATTTTTAGTAAAATTAATCCCAACATGCTTTTTTAGGTCTTATGCCGTCATACGACATAAGACCATAATTTTACAAAATACTGCCCCTCTCTGACTTTTTCGGCGTAACAAGGACAATACGGATATCCATGACATTAGTGTTAGTGGGTCCGGTAATTATCAGGTCTCCCAGCTGTTTAAAAAAATTATAGCTGTCATTATTCCTGGTATATTCTTCAATTGAAAGGCCAAGATCTTCAGCCCGGACAATGGTACTCCCGTCAGTAACCGCGCCAGCGGCATCGGTGGGTCCATCACTTCCATCTGTGCCGATACTGGCCATGAGGATATCGTCCCTTCCCCTGATATGGACTGCCCCCTGAAGGGCAAATTCCATATTCCTGCCCCCGAGCCCGTTTCCCGTAACAATAACGGTAGTCTCTCCACCACTGATAATACAGGCAGGAGGAGGCACAGGATTCCCCGAGGCAAAAACTTCCTCTCCAATGCGCGAATGCCAGAAGGCTGTTTCAGCGGTATCTCCTTCAATGAGAGAAGATAAAATACAGCTGTTGTAACCGAGGGTATCCGCGGTGACCGCCGCCGCCTTCAGGGCGATAATATTTGAAGCAATAACCGCATTGGTAACCTTTTCAAAGAACCTGCTGCCCCTGGTGGGATTTTCTTCGATGTTTCCCTGAGCGCCTCCATGAAGATGACTCATCACCGAAGCTGAAACCTTCGCCGAAATATGATACTTCTCTAAAATTTCCACCGCCTCCCTGAAGGAGGAGCTGTCAGGAACAAAGGGCCCTGAAGCGATCACATCCATGGCGTCTCCCACCACATCAGAAATCATCAGGTTAAAAACCTGCGCAGGCCAGGCGGCCCTTGCCAGATTTCCCCCCTTGATCCGGGAGAGATGCTTGCGAACCGCGTTTATTTCATGTATGGCCGCGCCGCTTTTTAAAAGCAAATCAGTGGTTTCCTGTTTCTCTTCGAGAGAAATAGAGGCAGGGGGAAGAGGAAGTAATGCTGATCCTCCCCCGGAAATCAATGATATCACCAGGTCTTTCCCCCCCGCCGATTCAAGAATTTCAACAATTTCCGCAGCACCACGGTTACCCGCCGCATCGGGGACCGGATGGGCCCCTTCATGGATTTTTATGATCTTCAGGTCTGTCGTGTATCCGTATTTTACAGACACAGCGCCCCGGTCTATCCGGTCACCTAAAATTTCTTCCACCGCCTGGGCCATCGGGGCTGTTGCCTTCCCCGCACCTACAACGAGAACCCGCTCAAAATCCCCCAGGTCACAGGAGATGAGAACCTTTTCTCCCTGCTTAAGCTGCAGTTCATCGCCCTTTCGGATGAGACTGTTAGTAACGGCCCTGAAGGGGTCAACGGCTTCTATTGCAGAGGTATAAATAGCAGTAAGGTCATCACGTGGAGACATGTCGGCACCTTTTTTAAATTTTATGATACCTTGAATCTATCGCTGAAAAAGTAATAATGCAAGAAAAAATGAAAAAGGAAGTTTACAGCACCCCTTCTAAAAAGCCTTCAATTTTAAACCCGAGAGCTCAGGACGGAAAAAATAAACTTCCTTCACGAATATTCTTTTTTTAGAAGATATCCTAAAAGAATAAAGACCGCCACAGCGGCGCCCAAAAGGGAAAAGCCCAGTGAGTATTCATGAAGAATAATCTTGCCAATGCCGAAAAGCGACATGTAGACCAGGAAAACCCCCAGGATCCACTGCACCAGAAGGGGCAGGAGTGATGTGTTCTCTTCGCCCCCGGTAAAGGATTTCCACCCGGGGCCCCCGGGACGGACCCGATCAAAAAATGCCTGAAGCACCTCGGTTTTTTCCGGGCCGGTGGCAAACATGGCGATTATCCAGGCGACAGTGGTGCAGGCAACAATAAAGAAAAGAGATTCGGGAAACATCAAATGAAGGATATACCGGCTTACAGGAAAGGCAATAAAGGGAACCACCATGGCGGTAATCTCTGCCCAGGCGTTTATCCGCCACCAGAACCAGCGAAGAATAAGAACAAGGCCAAGACCCGCACCGCATTCGATAATAAAGGCCCATGCCCCGGAAATAGAGTTAATAACCAGCACCAGAAGCGATGCGATGACTACCATCAGAAGGGTTGCCAGACGGGAGACCAGAACATAATGTTTTTCAGAACCGTCTTTTTTAATAAAACGTCGGTACAGATCATTTATCAGGTATGAACTTCCCCAGTTCAGATGGGTTGAAATAGTCGACATGTAGGCCGCGAGAAAAGCAGCCACCATCAGTCCCAGCAGGCCGGGTGGAAGATGATCCCGCATCGCCATGACAAACCCGGCTTTCTTTTCGTCGGCCCCCAGTTCGGGATAGAGAACCAGTGCTGCGAGGGCAACAATAATCCATGGCCAGGGACGCAGTGCATAATGAGCAATACTGAACCAGAGAGTGGCCAGCTGAGAGTGCCGTTCATCCTTTGCTGACATCATACGCTGTGCCACATAGCCTCCCCCGCCAGGCTCATTACCGGGGTACCATGAGGACCACCACTGAACAAGAAAATGGGCAAGAAAGGCAGAAGCAGTAAGGGTAAATACGCCAGTTACCGCGTCGCTTCCCGAGTAGCCTATAACAGGAAAAAAGTTAAAAGTTTCCTTTGGAAGTTTTTCCATAATGCCCGTCATGCCGCCCACCTGGGGAAGATCCAGGACAACAACAGCAAGAACAATACAACCGGCCATTGCAATTACAAACTGCAGCATGTCGGTAAAGGCTATCCCCCACAGGCCTGATACAGCGGAATAGAGTCCAACAAGTATCATGGCGCCGAAAATATAAGGGAGAACCTGTGCCTCAGGAATATTAAAAATTATTTTTAACAACTCAGCAAGGGCCACGTTGACCCATCCCATGATGATCACATTCATAAAAATACCGAGATAAACCGCCCGGAACCCCCGCAAAAAAGCCGCCGGTTTACCGCTGTAGCGCACTTCAATAAATTCGACATCGGTGAGAATCCCCGCGCGCCTCCACAGGCGGGCAAAGAAAAATACCGTCAGTACGGTACCGGCAACCATGTTCCACCAGAGCCAGTTTCCGGCGATACCTTTTGTGCCCACAAGTTCAGCCACCGCCAGGGGTGTATCAGCACCAAAGGTGGTAGCAACCATGGTGGTACCGGCAATCCACCAGGGAAGCTTACGCCCTGAAAGAAAAAATTCTTCCTGGCTCTGACCGGCACGACGGGAGAAGAAAAATGCAATACCGAGACTCAGGATAAAATATACAGCAATAACAGCAATGTCATAGGTATGCATGGCAGGGTAATCCTTTTTTTACAGTTCTTCTTTGTAATAGAGATCGATATCAAAACCCCCGAAACTTGAGCTGAAGGAAAGATTAATATTATCGTAAAGGGCTTTCATGGTAATGGGATCATCATTAAACTCAGGGGGAGAAAGAATGATTTCATGTTCATCAAACTGCATCTGATTGGCAAAGGTACCAGTAATCAGGTTGGCAATCTCACCGGCAACATCCCCATAATGTTTTTTCGCACTTTTACGGTTGCCGATAAATTTCTTAGTCAACAGTGAAAGGGTATTATCAGGAATATTTATTACTATTTCGCCCTGCAGTGTACCGGTGATTTCAACAGCTACCTGGTGGTCATCACTGTCGGTCTGGGTTTCATAGACTTCTTCGATATATTCATCCTGAAGAAACTTTTTAAAAATATGGTCCACGGACCGTACTATGAATTCTGAATATCTTTCGCTGTTGCTCATGGTTTCCTCTATTTACGGGTGCTGCAGGGGTATTATTTCTCAAACTGGCTGGTCATGCCCTGATTATCTAATCAAGAATAGGAACATTTAACTAAAAAATCAAGTATATTTATGTCTCATTCGTTAACTTTTTATAGATTAATTTTACTTCTTAAATCCCCAATAGGGGGCGTCCACAACCATGTCCTTTGATAGACTAATCAGGCTTGATATAATTAAAGGGGCACCGCTGGCACCCCTTTAATTATATCAAGCCTGTATGAAAAACCTGTTATGAAACAAGTTCCTTTGCCTTATCAACAGCTGCCTTCAGTGCTTCTTCAAGGCCCTTTGGATTCTTTCCGCCGGCCTGGGCCATATCCTTTCGGCCGCCTCCGCCTCCGCCTACCAGCTGAGCTGTTTCTTTGATTATTGCCCCGCAATCGATGCCCTTTTCTACGGCACCCTTTGTCGCGGCATAGAGAAGCATTGCCTTTCCATCATTTTCTGAGCCGAAAAGTACTACTGATACCTGTTCCTTCTGGCGAATCTTATCAGAAAGCTCCCGCATGGCATTGGTATCTACATCTTTGAAATGGTGAGCAATAATTTTTACCCCACCCTGTTCAAGGGCGCTGGCAATAATATCATCAACACCTGAAGAAAGAGAGGCCTTTTTGATCTTTTCCAGTTCTTTCTCAAGACTCTTTGTCCGTGAGACCAGATCTTCAATCCTCTTAACAAGATCCGTTTCAGAGACATTCAGTTTTTCAGTTGCCCCGTTTATCAGAACTTCCTGCTCACTGTACCGGTCAAGGACCCCCTTCAGGGTTGCCGCTTCGATACGGCGTATTCCCGCGCCAGGGGACATCTCACGGGCAATCTTAAATACACCGATTTTACCCGTGTTGTCAGTATGCGTTCCGCCGCAGAGTTCCCGGCTGAAGCCTTCAACCGTGACGACCCGTACCGTATCATCATACTTTTCATCAAAGACCGCCATGGCACCGGATTTTGTTGCCTCTTCAAGGGACATGACTTTTGTATCGACTTCTATGTTTTCCCAGATTCTGCTGTTCACGATTGTCTCCACTTCTTCAATCTCAGCTTCTGTCATGGCATTAAAGTGAGAAAAATCAAAACGGAGGCGCTCCGGTTCAACAATTGAACCCGCCTGCTTGACATGTTCTCCCAGCACTTCCCGCAGTGCGGCCTGAAGAAGGTGGGTCGCTGTATGGTTGGCCCGAATCAGGTTGCGGTTCACCGAATCAATGGCTGCGGTTACCTTTTCGCCTTTCTTTAAACTTCCTTCATCAAGAGTTCCGACATGTATAATGGTTTTATTAAATTTCTTTGTATCAGTTACAGTAAACCGGGCCCCTGAAGCGGTTACTATATCACCCTTATCTCCAACCTGACCGCCCGCTTCACCGTAGAAAGGAGTCTGGTCAAGAACCAGAAAACCGGTAGTGCCTTTGCTGAAAGATTCGACTTCTCCTGTCTCAGTATAAAGGGCGGTAATAGAACATTCAGCCATATCCTGGTCATAGCCGAGAAAAACTGTATCGCCCACCTGTTTAGCCGCTGCTTCAAACTGCTGCTCAAGGCCCGCGTCGATGCCCTTCCAGCTCTGCTTCCCGCGCTGACGCTGGTTTTCCATTTCAGCGTTAAAGCCCTTCATGTCGATACCCAGACCCTTTTCTTCAGCCATTTCAAGGGTCATCTCTACGGGAAAACCGAAGGTATCATAAAGCAGGAAAGCATCTTTCCCGCTGATTGATTTTTTGCTCGCCTTGATAATTTCCTCAAGGCGGTCCATGCCGTTTTCAATGGTTTCAAGAAAACGCCGCTCCTCTGACTCGATAACCGACTTCACATTTTTTACCGGCTCGATAATCTCGGGGTAAAAGTTGCCCATGGCTTCAACAATGGGATCAACAATAGTATAAACAAAAGGATCTTTAATGCCGAGCTGCCGGCTGAAGCGAAGGGCCCGGCGAAGAATCCGCCTCAGTACATAGCCCCGGCCGTCATTGGACGGATAAATGCCGTCAGACATCGCAAAAGTCAGGGTACGGGCATGCTCAACAATAACCCGTATGGGAATAATATTTTTATCCTCGTAGGCCACCCCCGAGGCTTTACTGACAAAATTAATCAGGCTTACAAATTCATCGGTCTCATAGACAGAATCAACATTCTGAATCAGGGTAGCCAGACGCTCAAGGCCCATGCCTGTATCGATTCCCGTCTGGGGAAGGGGATGCATCACCCCGGCAATATCCTGGTTAAACTGGTTGAAGACCAGGTTCCAGTATTCAAGAAACCGCTCACACTCACAGCCCGGCTTGCAGTCAGGATTATCACAGCCGAATTCAGGGCCCCGATCAAGGTGAAGCTCTGAACAGGGACCGCAGGCACCGGAATCTCCGGCGGGTCCCCAGAAGTTATCAGCTTTTCCAAGGCGGACTATTCTTTCAGCGGGAACACCGATATTCTTATTCCAGATTTCAAAGGCTTCATCATCGTCCTGGTAGATGGATATCCAGATTTTTTCCTTTGGAAAACCGATTACTTCCGTGGAGTAATCCCAGGCAAACTGAATGGCTTCCTTTTTAAAGTAATCACCAAAGGAGAAGTTTCCCAGCATCTCAAAAAAGGTAAGGTGCCGCTTTGTACGGCCGACATTTTCCAGGTCACTGGTGCGGAGACACTTCTGCACTGAGGCGGCGCGGGTATATTCGAGATCTACGGTACCGGCAAACATCGGCTTGAACTGCACCATCCCGGCAGTAGTAAAAAGAAGCGTCGGGTCATCCTTCGGCACCAGCGGGCTTGAGGGTACAATCTTATGATCCCTCTCGCGGAAAAAATCGACAAAACTTTTTCTCAGATCCATTACCTTCAGCATGATAAACCTCTTAGATATTCAATATACTCAGCAGGGCGGTACACATCACCGGGCCGCCGGCATTTCAGTTAAAACTAACAGGAGAAAGATGCACGGCTCCTGCTGCCCGAAAAATGACTGGCAGAGAGGCATTGTGCAGGGAGGCCGGTATTTTGCAAGAATTTTTGCCTTTCGCCCCTGCTCATTTAAAACTCATCATCTTTCGTGAGATTTCGAAACTTTTTCAATATCACCTTTATTTCATCACCGGAAAATCCCCGCTGGTAAAGAAAGGCCCGGAGACGCTCAAGGGGGCGTTCCCGGTCTTTAATGCTGCGCCACTTCTTTTCAGCAAGGGCCATGAGGCGTTCTTCGCCATTATCAGGCATCTCCGCCTCTTCAAAAGCCCCTTCTATATCTGCCGAAGATACCCCCTTCTGACGGAGCTCTCCGATTATCCGCTGCCTGCCGATGGTCTTTCGCCGCAGTACTGATTCAATGTAATTGACCGCAAAGGATCGGTCATCAAGATACGTCCGTTCATGAAGCCATAAAATGGTCTCTTCGATAATTTCAGCATCAAATTTCTTTTTTCTGAGATAGAGCTTCATCTCACCTTCAGCGCGGTTTCGGTACGAAAGATAATTCAAGGCCTTCTGACGACAAAGCCAGGTCTGGGAAGCGAGCCTCAGCAGCTCAACTTCCTGCCCGGTGAGCTCCTTTTCTGAAGAAAGGCTGAAGGCAACCACGGCGTCAAGGGAGAGGGGGAGCTTCTCATCTGTATCGAGTTCAACCTTCACTGAAGTGTCCCGATAGTGAATTTTTCGTATCACCGCGCCCCGGGGTTCAAAGCCGGTTTCATGATTCTGACTTCCTTCACCATTCATAATACAGTCATGGTAAAAGGAAGTTTATCTCACCGCAAGCAGGAAACAAATTATATTCATATGAAATAATTTTTGTAAATATCCTGGTTACGGTTATCTTACCGCAGGCATCAGATTGTATTACATAATCATTCGATCCGCTCTGCAACACATCGATACCGCTGATCCATGGCATCAAGCCTGGTCTTTTTTTTCTTCCCCGTCCCGGAATAATTAAAATACAGCTTCCCCTTGATCAAAAAAATTGTCCCCTGAAGTTTACTGTTCATCCGCATAAAAGAAGTTCTACTTCCATCGAGATAAATTTTTAAAGCGCGGTAATTAATATTATTTCTGTCGACCCGGTAGCGGCCCTCTATTTCTACAAGCCGGTCAGCGTTATTAACCATGTGAAGAGAAAAGCTGCTGTCTTTTTTTAAGACCAGCTTTTCATAATGCATATTCTGTTTTTTAAGATAGGGTGCAGTTCTTACCACCCGCCAGTTACCAATAAACCCGGAGTCTTTCTTTTTGTTATCAAAAATATATGAAGCATCATTAATTTTTCGGGTAATCATCGCCAGTACGATTCCCGATTGAGAATCAATCACCTTTACCATGAGTTCATATCCATGCTGTGTCCGATAGACCCTGCCGAGGACTACCGCATCTATTGCCAGAAGAGAGCCGATTTTCCGTGCCTCGTCGTGTTTAATGACACCGCTCATGGATAATTCCTTTTCCTTCATGAGCCGGTTGAGTTTTTCACGCTCAACCAGTATCAACTTATTTTTAGATGAAATGGCGGCCGCCAGCTTATCTGAGAGATAGAGACCAGAGGCAGAATCTTTAAAACCGTGAGCATCAAAAGGAAAAACCGCAATAGTTCCACTCTTCAGCTTTGGACGAAGATCGGATACTTCTGATGCGATTCCCCTGAAGATGACAGCTTCCTTCTCTGTTGACAGAGCTGCGTTAAAAGTAAAAAGCAAAATCAGCATAACCGTAAATTTTTTCATGCAATATTCCTGTTATTTATAAATAGAATAATCCTTTCACAGGCCGCCGCCACATCATCCAGCAGTACCGCTCCACCCCAGTCAAGATCAGAACGTATTTCATCGGCAGTCTCTTTATCAACAACATTCAAAATCTTTTCTTTAATTTTCTCTTCAGCAGCACGAAGTGCAAGGGTAAGATCATTCTTTTCGAGCAGAGCAAGCACTTCAGCAAGCCGGGCACCATCAACCTTTTCCAGATCCTCAATCATCCGAATATCATCGTACTTAAGATTAATTGAAAAGGTATCTGCAAGCTCTCTAATAATGTCGCGCTGTTTCAAATAGCCACTCCGGGCAAGGACATCAAGAAGCAGTCTGTTTTTATTTTGTTTCAGCCGGAACGCATCCAGTTCAAAAATGTCCAGGTCTGCAAAGAGTTTATCTGTAATTACAAGAGCAATATCTTCCGTATTATAGATTCGTTTAGCCAGTTCAAGCGCCAGGCCTGTTGAGAGCTCTTTCAATACCGATCCTGCATCATCAGGGGGTAAAGAAAAGAGGAGAATTGCCCCTGTCTGAGGGTGCTCAGATTCAATAAGAGCCGCAAAATCTGAAATAGATTTATTCACAGTTATCGGTATCTCCAGGTATACAGTTTCCTCTACAGAGAAACAGATCAGAGAGATTATTTCAAGATTAAAAACCCGGCCACTAAAGATATTTTTATATTTAATCCCGGTCAGATGATTCCTTCAGGATATTGTCAACCTCCAGCATATCCAGGCCTTCCCATAAATATAGATTCATATCGACATGCATATCATCACCGACGGCGACACCTTCAGCCCTCAGTTTCGCCGTCTGCTCCTCTGCAGCTGATCCATATTGACGCTGGCTTATTGCCCCCTGGCTATTAATGACCCGGTGCCAGGGAACAGCATCTGAAGTATAGGGCTTATCTCCATTGTGACGCCTGAGGGAGTTAAGGGCATAGCCGACAGCGCGGGCAGCCCCGGGACGCCCCAGCATCCTGGCAACACGACCGTAACTGGTAACTTTACCGACGGGGATACGCTGTATCACCTGGTATACCTGTTCATAAAAATTTGCGCTCATTTTAAAAATCTATCTTCTTGAAATAAAAAATGAATTCATATTTTAATTGCAACACCATGGATTTCATGCACACTAATCTTTAAACAAAACATTCGCGGGACATTATCATGAACAGCAAAAAAATCAATCGTAAAAACTTTCTAAAACTCACCGGCATTACGGCTGGGGCTGCGGCAGTCATTGGATCACTCCGTGTCATGAAAGACGATATATTTTCTGGCAAGAAATATCAACATACATCATTTTCAGCAATTAATATCCAAAAGGATACAAAAAAAACACCTGTTTATATTTCGGCGGCTCAAAACCCGACAGACAAAGCAATGGAAGAAACTGTCTCGAGTACTGTTGAAGCGGCAACAGATTTTCAATGGCTTAAAAAGGGCCAGACAGTATTCATAAAACCGGTGTTAAATTCCGGGAATCCTTATCCGGCAACTACCAGTCCTGTTGCCCTGGCAGCGATGATCAGACTCCTGAAACGAAAAGGTGCCGGCAGGGTCATCGTAGGCGACATGTCAGGGATTGAACACCTGAAATTTTTTAAAGATAAAACAACCGGAAGTTCGAGAAAACTGATACAAGCCTCTGGAATGCTCACAGCCGTAACAGAAGCGGGCGGCGAGCCGTACTTTTTTGAAGAAGCGGGCTGGGATTCTTTTTATGAAGATACAACTGATAAACCAGGCCTTTGGAAAAAGAGCATGATGATGCCGTCTATTTTAAAAGAAGCTGATCATATTGTTCTCATGCCGCGCTGTTCACGACATATTCTTGCCGGCTCATCTCTCGGGCTGAAAGCGGTTGTCGGCTACTGGCGAACTGACACCCGGTTTGAATACCATTACAATGCAAAATCGCTTCATGAACTCACCGCAGAGGGCAACCGGGCCACAACCTTACTGCAGAAACAAAGGCTTGTGGTTTCAACCGGGGACAAACTCCTCTCAACCGTAGGGCCCGATGATGGCTATATACAGACTCCCGATGAAGCCCTGGTTATTGTCTCAGAATCAGTAGTTGCCCATGATATGGTTTCCCTGGCATGGCTTCTGCACAACCGGAAAACGCTTCCTGAAAATAAGCAGAATAAGTTCCTGGATCACAGCACCGGAGTCGCCAAAATCGTAAACAAAGTTGTCGTTAAAATGCTGAGCAGCTGGGGCAAAGCAGCTGCTTCTGAAACCTTATTTAAGAATGATTTACAAAGCATCTGGGATGACAGGGTGTTAACTCATGGGTATAAAATATCCGGGGGCATTCCAGATATTAACCTGGTAAATGTGAAAAGCAGGGTCTCAAAAAAAACACTGAAAAAACTCAATGAAATGGTTCACGGTTGATTAGACTTGACTCTCCTAATGGGGTATTCACTATGGCCTACATTAATCTCAGGAGATAAAATAATGCCGCCTTACCTCTATCTTGCCCCCCTGCGGGGACTGACTGATCAAATTTTCCGAAGAGTTTTTTCTCAACATTTTCATGGTTATGACATGGCAGTAGCCCCCTTTATTGCCGCGGTGGGCCGGGGACGAAAAAAAAACAGCTCACTCACAGATCTGGCCCCGGAAAAAAACAAAGGACTTCCGGTTATTCCCCAGATTCTGACAAAGGAACCTGAAGAATTTATAGAGTTAGCTGATGCGCTTTCTGAGGCAGGACATACAATCATTAACTGGAACCTGGGATGCCCTTACCCCATGGTACTACGCAAAGGCAGGGGAGCAGCACTACTTCCTCACCCCGAAAAAATAAATTCTTTTTTAAAGGAAGTTCTCCCCCGTATAGATGCAAAAGTCTCAGTAAAAATGCGTCTAGGCCTCGAGTCTCCCGATGATATACTTAAGGTTATACCCATTCTCAACAATCACCCCTTAGAGGAAGTTATCATTCATGCCCGCACAGCCTCACAAATGTATAAAGAAATTCCTTACCTGGACAGTTTTGAGAAATGCCTGTCACTGCTTGAACATCCTGCAGTATATAATGGAGACATCATTTCTCTTTCAGTCTTTGAAAAACTGTCCCGGCGCTTTCCAGAAATTCACAGGTGGATGATCGGACGCGGTGCTGTCATGGATCTCTTTCTGGCTGAAAAAATTAAGGGAATGCATACCACTGCAGAAAGTGATATGATGGAGAGGGTTTACAACTTTCAGAAAGGGATGTTTAATGAATACCATAAATCCCTTTCCGGATCGGCTCATCTCCTCGACAAGATGAAAAACCTGTGGTCATATCTTGGGGAAGCTTTTGTAGATGGCCACAAGGTCATAAAAAAAATAAAGAAAACCAGAAGCGAAGAACATTACCAGAAAGTAGTGACCGAGATCTTTCATTCCGGAATACTGAAGATCGAAAAAAAATAAAACAATCAAATCTTTTTAATAATAATAACAGTAAAATCATCATCAAGCACTTCACTACCAATGAATGTCATGAAATCACTATTTATATGACGTAATATTTCATCAGCAGTCCCGTTTGGCGCACAGGAAAAAGACTGCATTAACCCGTCTGTCCCATACTCTTTCCTGTCTCGATTTTTTGCTTCAATGATACAGTCTGAATAAAGAAATAAAACATCCCCTGTTTCCATCTTAAAATTCAATGACTCATAGGTTGTATCGAACTCCCTGAAGCCAAGAAACATTCCCTTAAAATCCCCGTCTGTAGAATTAACTTCCTTAACTAAATTTTCTTTATTTTTAATCAGAATATCGGGATGTCCTGCATTTACATATTCAACATCTCCTTCATCTTCGTTAAACTTTAAAATAACACCAGTGAGATAGTTATCTACATCTCCTATCTCCTGGACAAGATCCTCATTTACACTTTTTATCACTTCACTTAATTTATCATTAATCATTTTTGTGAAATATCTGTGAATAATCGGTTTCGCTATCATAGTAATTAAACCTGATGCAATTCCATGACCGGAAACATCAAAAAGTGCAATACCGTTTAACCGATCACCGGTTTGATAAAAATCATACATATCACCTGAGATACCGGCCATCGGCTGGAAAGCAAAGGCAATATCCCAGTCCTTGACATGTGGAGATTCCTTGGGAAGAAGGCTTTTCTGTACATTAACTGCCATATTCATATCTCGTTCGGCAATCCGTCCCGCACTTTCAAGATTTGCATTTGTAGAAATAAGAGCGTCGTTCATCGCCTCCATCTCTTCCATGGCAGACATCAATTCCTCTGTACGAACCAATACCCTTTCTTCCAGGTTATCCTTCAAATCTGAAAGATTCTGATACATCTTTGCATTACTTATTGATATTACCACCGCAGTCCTGATATTATTTATAAATTTAATCTCAAATTTTGTTAGTACTTTTAAATTACTCTTCTCAGGAAGAAAAACCAGAGCAACAAGCTCACTATTATGAACA
The DNA here is from genome assembly GCA_964585555.1 of uncultured Leptospirales bacterium. Taxonomy (GTDB): domain Bacteria; phylum Spirochaetota; class UBA4802; order UBA4802; family UBA5550; genus CAZHNW01. The sequence continues at coordinate 22,722 of CAZPEK010000010.1, forward strand.
AGTGGTACTATATAGTCGCAGCTAAAACGATTAAACTCTTTGATAAGTTTTTCTTTTATTAGTGAAAAATAAGGATCGGCATTTACCATATGCCTTTCAACGAGCTGATTATCTCCAACGAACCATTCTTCAATATCCTGATTTATTTCAAATTCATCACCATTCGAATCTGAAAAAATATATGTATCAGACATACGAAGAACTAGCTGCGCCCT
>CAZPEK010000011.1:0-22640 GCA_964585555.1 uncultured Leptospirales bacterium
AAGTAGTGATCTGTTCGGCAATATTTTCAGGGCCTTTAAATTCCATATATTTATAATTACTGCTAATTGTCAAAAGTCAACAATTAATTATTTTCAATAATTTACCGACCAGCCGGTTTTATGATTGACACATCATTCTACTATTGTAAACTGTTAACAATAAACAGATACAAAGCTTACTAAAAAATCAGGGGTAAGGAAGTTAAAATCCTCACCACGCCGTTTCATAAAAAAAATAGAATACCCCTGTACGCATATACAGGAAAATTGAAGGTACCTATGAATAAAACCCTCTGGAAATCAGAGCCTGAAATTAACACAACGCTGGCTGATTACCATTCCATCGGTATACTGAGCTGCGGTGTATGTGCCAACCTTTCGTACACCGGGGGCAAAACAGGCCTTAATATTCTGAATAATCACTTAAAAAGCATGGGAAAAGAAATACCCCTTTCCCGGGTCATTCTCGCCTGCTGCCCTGAAGAGATCATGCGCCAGTCTCTGAAGCAGAACCGGCGGCGCTTAAAAAAATGCGATGCCCTGGTGGTCTTAAGCTGCGCAGCAGGGATAAAGGCGGCCAACAGCTGCAAACCCGGCCTGCCGGTTATAAATATTCTCGATTCAATTGGAAGCGCCGCCGTGGCCTGCACTGACCCGGTCCTGGCCGAGAGCCTCTGCTCAGGCTGCGGGCACTGTGTTCTCACCTTTACATCGGGCATCTGCCCGGTAAGCGCATGCCCCGCCAAAAGAAAATATGGACCGTGCAAACAGCAGCCCCCCAGGGGCTCTGCCTGCCCCGTTGACACCAGCAGGGAATGCGCCTGGCATCTCATCGAAGCCAGGGGCGGCAGACTTGATTTACTTGAAAAAATTAAAGAACACCATAAAGCTGAGGAAAAACGGGGTCTTGCCCCGGTGCCTGAAATTAAAACAAGTGTGTTTTTCAAAAAGTTTTTCGCCTGGCATGCGGCGCGCATTGAACCCCTTGAGTGGGTAATCCGTCACTTTCGAAAATAATTAAAAGGAAAAATAACATGTCATACACTCAACATGCAGACTGGAATGACTGCACATTGTGCGGCGAATGCCTTACCCGCTGCCCGGTTATGAAAATGGACAGTGACGAGGCAAAAAAAGAAATTACCAGCCTGGTCAAAACCGGCACTTCAAAAAAAATATTCGATGAATGCACCTACTGCTTCAACTGCAACAATTACTGCCCCGAGGGACTGCGCCCCCATGAGCTCATACTTGAAAAGACCATAGAGGCGCGCAAGGCACAGGGAAAAGTTTCAGCGGTACTTCCCTATCTCTTCAACGGCCTCGAGCCCTCGATATGGGCAGACATGTACGGGATGCTGAAGCGGGAAGAAAGATCAATCCTGAAAAAATGGTCAGAGATCCCCGCACCTTCAAAAGAAATTCTCTGGGTCGGATGCATCGGCCGTCTCAGCTGTTATGATATAGAACATTCAGAGGTACTCGCTGAGCTCCCTAAATTCGGACCCGCCGATCTCTGCTGCGGTGAGCTTGCCTACCGCCTCGGATCATGGGAAGCCTACAGCGCGACAATAGAAAAAACCCTCGCGGCCTTTGAAAAACTTGAAATTCAACGAATGGTCTGTTACTGCGGATCATGCTACAATTATCTTTCGAATATACTTGTAAAAGTATACGGCCGAGAGCTCCCCTTTCAGTTAATCTCTTTCTATGAATGGCTTAATGAAAAAGTTGAAAAAGGAAGTTTACAACTGAAAGCCCCCATCAACCTTGAGACCACGATCCATGAGTCATGCTACGTCAGTGAACTGGGAGAAAATTTTGCCATGGGCCTTCGAAAAGCCTATACAGACGCCGGGGTGACCGTAAAAGAACTGGAACATCATGGATGCGATAACCTTTCCTGCGGGGCTGTCTCAGTACTCCGAACTCTGAATCTTCCTTCAAGCATGATGAAAGAACAGCGTAAAAAATACCGGGAAGTAAAAGATACGGGACTCAAAAGCACCGCGGTCAATTGTCCGGGATGTTTTATCACCATGTCGTTTACGGCGCGTTTTTCAGGTGTAAAGCTTCACTACATGCCAGACAGGCTTCTCGAGGCTTATGGTGACACCATAAGCCGTCCTCTCTCGACGCGAATCAGTCTCTTCGTCCGCGCCTTTCTAAAACGCTTTACTCTTCCCCTGAAACGGGTTGAGGCAGATATTGCGCCGATGAATAATATAAAAAACTGACATGGTAAAGTCCCTGACTTACAGGCATAAATAAAACAAACCGAAGGAGTAGAATGTGAAAAACAAAAAAGTTTTATCCATTGTACTGATTACGGCCTGCCTTATCTTTCCCGGTACAATCATGGGAGATGCATGGAAACTCCATAAGACTAAAAACAACATTCAAAGCTTTACTCGTAAGGTAAAGGGCTCTCCCTTTTATGAATGCATGGGTGTCACGATTCTTAACGCGAAAATTGAATTGATTGCCGAGATAATCCGCGACATCAATACCTACCCGCGCTGGTTCGCCAACTGCAGGAAGATACGGATGCTGAAAAAATTATCTCCCGACAATATGTTCATCTACTTTGTCTACGACGCGCCATGGCCGGTCCAGGACCGTGATGTAGTCGTCAAAACAAGAGCGAGCCGTTTCTGGGAAAAAGGGTATGCCCTGATTTATGTTGAGCCCCACCTTACTTACAATTACCCGGTTTCTGACAAATATGTACGCATCTCACGAATGGAAATATTCTTTAAACTTGAATATCTTGCCCGGGAAAGAACCAGAGTCACCCTGATATTTAAGGTAGATCCGGCGGGACATGTCCCTGCCACCCTTGCCAACCTTGTGACCAGGACCCATCCCTACAAAACCCTCAGGGGCATGAAAAAACTTCTCAAAGATCCTCGCTATGTTAAGCTGGGAGAAAAATCTATAGACCGTCCTGCAGTGGAAAAGTTTCTGGCACACAGAGAGCGGGTTGACGGGAAATGGGTAAACATTGAAAGGAAGTAAAGACAGGCTACCTGAAGGAGGGGCCTGAAAAGGTAGCCCCGCTTTAAGAATACACAAATATACATCAGCCCTACAGGCCCCCGGCTCAAGCAACCTGGCAATTGTACCGGTGCAGCAGTTTCGCCACCCCGGAGGGGGTTTGTAAGCCTAGAAACCCCCTCCGGGGGGTTGAGAGGGGCAACGATTACCTTTTACGGATAAAATTTATCGGTACTCTCCCCTGGTCTCCGTCATCAAACTGAATATAATACCGACCTTCTGCGATACCTGCAATGGTCCCGGGATAATAACGGCTGTTGGTCCACCGTGCCAGAACAGCGGTGCCGACCTTCAGTTCACCGGGAGCGGGCACCCGGTCTTTGACAATGTTAAACAAGGAAGAACATTTTTCCTTACCATTATTGAAATTAACAAGCCAGCCGATGGGGCATGTATCCGCAATAACGCCCCGGTGCCAGAAATTGGGCACCCACTGGGCAAATACGGCTTCTCCTTTTCTGAATGCGGGCTTAGAGAATATGCCTGCCGGGCTGATGGCAGAAAAAAGCAGCAGGGTCAGCAGTATACTGAAAGCGCTTCGTTTTCTTTTCATGTTCTTTCCTGAAAGCCGGCGGGGCCTTAACTTCCTTTCAAATAATTTTTTATGTGAGCTGCGTCCCCGGGTCAACAGTACTGATGTCACCATTGATGCCGGGACGGTCATTGTCTCCGCAGTAATAGTCAAAGCGGATGCCGCCTTCACGTTCCCTCACCCTGATGTGGCTTTTATTATCAAGAAACAGGGGGCCCTTAAAGGCAAAATCAACCCGTACCGGTTTACCTTCAGGGAGAGCCGGCAGATATGCCATTGCATTGGCGCAGGCCCACATGGCATGGGCAACATCACGCTTCAGGCCGAACAAAGGCGCCAGAAGCTTTGACATATGTATCGGGTTGTAGTCACCGGTAATTTTCGCGTATTTCTTTCCGATGCCCCGGGGAATTTCAAGGTCTTTAAAGTGCCTCGCTTCAGGATCAGTCTTAAGAAGTGCCGCGTTAGGCGAATCATCATACTCTTTTCCGAACTTTCCCTGCTTCAGCCAGGTGGTTACCGACTCCCAGACCTTTTCTTCACTCACCTTCAGCACAATGGTAAAATCAAACTCGATGCCCTGCTTGACTATTCTCTTTTCAGTAAGCTGCACCTTCAGATCAAACACCTCGTCGGCCTTCACCCTTCGGTGCTCAATAATATGGTTCCGCAGGTGAAGCGCCCCGATCAATGGAAAGGGAAAGTTTTTATGAGTCAGAATACTCATATAAACCGGTGAGGCGATAACGTGGGGATAGAGTATCGGCATGTACCCGTCTTCCGGGAGCTCACAGGCTTCATGGTACCTTTTAAGCAGCGCAGGGTCAAGGGCAACCTGGTCCCATGCAGCGGAGATATCAGGAAGTGACTCCCCCGGCTTGAGGCCCTTTCTCCGACGAAAGAGAGCCCGCAGGTAACTTGCGGCTATTGATGGTCTTTTGGTATAAATAAGTTCAGTCTTCTGTGTCATATCTCACCTCGAATTCTTTCCACCAGCAATAGAAAGAATCAATAGATGATCAAAAGAATCGGGTAATGTCAAGAATCTTTCTCCCATCAAAAGACCTGACTTCCTCTCTCAACAAAAACATTGAAATTCAAAATTATTATTGCAAAAATTATAACAGATGCTATACGTCGATAACGACATTTGCAAAGGAGCATCCCCATGTTCGAAGGGTTCACCGCCACGGGCGTACACTGGCTCGACATCAGCCTGATCATTCTCTATCTCGGGGGCATAACCGTTTTCGGGTTTTACTTCAGCAAACGGGTAAAAACCAGTGCTGACTACTTCATCGCCGGCAGAAGCCTCCCCTGGTGGATAATCGGGATGTCAATCATCGGTACCAATATCGGATCAAATGATTACGTGGGCGCCGCAGGCAACGCCTTTAAAATCGGCATCGCCCAGGCAAACTTCGAATGGATCGGTGCCATACCCGCCATGATACTTTCGGCTTTCATATTCATTCCCTTCTACTGGCGGGCAGGCGTATTCTCAATTCCCGAGTACCTGGGCAAGCGGTACAATGACGCGGTGCGGGTCATCTCGGCAGTGGTTCTTTCAATCTTTTCAATCATAATTGTGGGTGTCTTTCTCTGGGCAACAGCCCTGATGCTGAAGACCTACCTCGGCTGGCCGGTATGGTTCAGCATCCTGATCACCGCTACAGTCGTGGGATTCTATACTATTTCAGGGGGTCTCGGGGCGGTGGCCATTACTGATTCGATTCAGCTGGTCATTATGTTTGCCGGTGCCATTGCGGTTGCGGTTATCGGTCTGGAAAAGGTCGGGGGCTTTGACGCCCTGGTCTCTACAATTCAGCGGGACTACCCGCAGCACCTGAAGGCCTTTCTGCCCTCGGACCATCCTGACTTTCCGTGGCCCGGTGTAATTCTCGGCCTCGGCTTTGTCCTCTCTCCCGCTTACTGGTGCGCCAACCAGGCGGTACTCCAGCGGACCATGGGAGCCAAAAGTGAATGGGACGGAAAGGCCAGCATGATACTTGCCGCCATGGCAAAGACCTTTGTCCCCTTTCTGATTATCCTTCCCGGTTTTCTCGCCCTGGTCATGGCCAGTGACAAACTTGGCCACGCCGACCAGGCACTGCCATGGGTGATAAAAAACATTCTTCCCCCGGGGCTTTCAGGCATCATGTTTGTCGCCTTTATTGCGGCCCTCCAGTCATCCATTGACTCAACAATGAATTCAACGTCGGTCATGATTACCCGGGACATCATTGGTGTACTGAAGAAGACTCCCCTCGAAGACGCCCATGAGCTGAAACTGGGCAAGCTCTTCACCTTTGCAGTGCTGGTCCTCGGGGTGGTACTGGCTCCCCTGACGGCACGCTTTGAAGGCATCTATGTTTTTGTCCAGTATACCCTTTCACTCTTCCAGGGACCAGTATTTGCCTTGATCATCATGGGCATTCTCTACCGCAAAGGAACACCGGCAGCCGGACTGAGCGCCCTGGTTTCAGGACTCATCTTCGCGGCCATCCTCGGCGCCCTCTCCCTTAACATGCTCTACATCGCCTTCTGGAGTTTTCTCTTTTCACTTGGGGTAATTATCCTGGTAAGCCGCTTCACCATGCAAAAAAGCGACAGTGAACTGAAAAATCTCACCTATGCAGATACTGTCAAGGAGGCCGACCATGCTTGATTTCATTCATATACTTCCCCTCTGGAGCGCGAAAGTCGGCGCAATGTTTCTTTTTGCCCTCGTTCTGGCAATAGTCTGGAAAGTTCCCCGAAGCTTTATCTTCAGCGGGGCCCCGGACATGTCACGATGGCGGGACCTGCGCCTCTGGGCAACCGCATTGATTCTTGTGCAGTTCCTGATCTATACAATATTTTAAAGGAAGGAAGAAAATGACACAAAATGATAACAACCCCGCAAAAGAAAAAACTTCCTACAGAAAAAAAATCCCAGGGCTCCTTGCCGGCAAAGGCGCGAAAACGCTTTCGCGCCTTCTGGTTGGTATTTGCATCATACTTATTGCAGTCATTGGAGCAGCTGGTTTCTACTTCTCGAGCCAGGTGATTGATCCTGAGCCCTATGGCTATGAGAAAACCTGGAAGACTGAAATTGATACCGGGAAGATTCGTCAGGCTCAGTGGAACAACTGGAAGAAAGAAGAGCTCTACATCAAGTCACCTCACGGCTATAAGCTTCATGGCTTTTACTTCCCCCTTAAAAATTCTAAGAAAACTGTTATCATTGTGCACGGGCACAACTATTCCGGTTACGGATCGGCAAAGTACATCCCTGTTTTCAGGAAGCGGGGATACAATACAGTAATCTTTGACAACCGGGCCAACACAAAAAGCGGGGGAAAATACATGACCTTCGGGTACTACGAAAAGGACGACCTGAAGGCATGGATAGACTGGGTACGTAAAAAAACCGGCACTGATACAACAATCGGGCTCCATGGCGAATCAATGGGCGCCGTCATTTCACTTCTCACCGCTTCAGAAGACAGGCGTGTTGCCTTCATTATATCTGACTGCGCCTTCTCTGACCTTTCAAAAATGCTCCGTTTCAGGATGAAAACCGATTTCGGTTTGCCGGCTTTTCCCCTTTATTACGCCGCGAGTTTCATGAGTAAGATAAGGGGAGCCATGTACTTTTCTGAAGTCTCTCCGGTAAAAGTGGTTTCTCAAATAAAAATTCCTGTTTTCTTTATTCACGGAAAAGATGATGATTTTACGCCCCCTGAAATGACAAAAGAACTTTTTGCAGCGAAAAAGGAAGGCATTAAAAAACTATACATGGCACCGGGAGCAAAACACGCCATGAGCTTCTGGAAAAATCAAAAAGAATACGACCGCCTGGTGGGACACTTTCTGGCCTCCTTCCGATGTGGGTAAAAGACCCATGGGTGATACAGAAAAACACTTCATAAACTGAAGGCGCTGCGCAAAAGATGAAGGCGCGGTAACGCTACCGCGCCTTCATCTTTTGCGCCATGTTGTATGCATAAATCTTTAGATATGGTCATTTATCCAGGCGAGAATGTCGGCATACACTTCTTCCCGGTTTGATTCATTGAGCATTTCGTGTCTTCCCCCGGGATAACGCTTCAGAGTGACATCTTTCTGGTTGGCAGCACGATAGCTCTCGGCAACACGCTTTACTTCCTTTCCATCCTTTCCTCCAACCGGGTCGAGTTCACCAGCAAAAATATGTATTGGCAGTTCATCGGGAGTCTGCAGGAGTACCTTTTTCTTACTGATTCTGATTATTCCCCGAACCATTTCATGAAGATATTCCGGCGTGATGGTATGACCGCAGTAGGGATCATCAATATATTTTTGAACTTCTTCCTTTACACTGCTGAGAAAATCGAGATCCGTTTCAGCATTTTCAATATCATCATTCAGGGTCCCGTAGAGAAGTTTGTGAAGAAAGGGGCTGTTGCTTTTTCTTCCTTTAAAAATCATAAAAAGTTTTGAAAGGACTTTCGCAACATACTGAAGCATGACCCTGCCCCCGCCGGTACCTGAAAGAATGGCGCCCTTCAACTCTGAGCCGAATTTTGAAATATAATCCCTCACGAGAAATGAACCCATGCTGTGACCGAAGATAAAGACCGGCTTTCCCGGATAGTCATTTTGGATGTCGCTGGTTATTTTTTTCAGGTCACTGATCGCAAGATGCCAGCCATTTTTCTCATCGGAAAAATAAGACTGATTCTCTACCGCCCCGGCGGTCTTCCCGTGGCCCCTGATATCACTGGCATAGACCCCGATACCGCCTTTGGTTAAAAATTCAGCAAAACGCCGATACCGCTCAACGTGCTCAACAGATCCATGGACAAGATGAAGCACCGCCTTCGGTTCTTTTTCAGGCAGCCATTTATTGACCTGTATTTCCACACCGTCAGTCGACTGGAAAGAATAGTTCTCTGTTTTCATTACAATACCTCCCGTTGATAATAAAGCCATAATACAGGTTTTTTGTTTGCCAGGCAAACAATTTTTATATATTATGGTCATGTAATCAAAAAAAATTCATTAAATAAAAATCGGGAAAATACACTTATGAAGAACTACCAGTTCAACAATCTCCTTGAAAAACACCAGGAACTCCTTGAGGTAATAATCAGGTCATACAACGAATATGCCCATCTTCACAGCCGGCAGCTCTCTTACGGCACCAATAAAACTTTCTCTCTGTCCCAGATACAGGTTATCGAAACTGTTTTAAGGGGGAAGGAAAACAACATGAAGGCCCTTGCCACAGACCTGGGTATCACCAAGGGTTCATTGACCAAAACCATCAAAAAACTCGAAAGCCAGGGACTGGTCAAAAGATACAAGCTTCCTGAAAATAAAAAGGAAGTATACGTCGAAGTCACCAGCCAGGGAGAAGATCTCTATGGCCAGTATGTGGGATTCATCTATCAGCATCTCTTTCAAAAAGTTTACAGTAAATTCGATGAATTCAGTGATGACAACCTGAATAAAGTAAAAGAGGCCTTTATGGTCGCAAACCGGTTCATGGAAAAAATGGCCCAGAATGTAGAGTCATAAAATAATTACTGGACAAAGGGTGGTAAAATTTTTTTCATTGAACTGGAGCTCCCATACCATATACTGAAACAACTGGCAATATTATGAAAAAGAAACCCGTACAGGTTACCATACATGAACTTGAAGATATCCTTGAGAAGTACCGCGATGGGGGGCCGGGGCTTAATTATGCCATAAAAATTCTCGGCCATCCCGGAGTCGGTAAATCAGCTATTGTAAAGGAAGTTTCCCGCAGGCGAAACTATCACTTCATTGATACCCGGCTTGCCTTCAAGGAAAACATAGACCTGGGGGGTTACCCGGTACCTGATCATGAAGCCCGGCGCATGGTGTACTACCGGCCTCATTTCATTCCTCCCGAAACAGTACCCGAAGATTCGGAAGGGATTCTCTGGTTTCTCGATGAATCAAACCGGGCTCATCCAACAGTTATCCAGACCCTTTTTCAAATCATCACCGAAGGTACCTGCGGTGAACACCGGCTCCCTGACAAAACATCAATCGTTCTGGCGGGCAACCTGGGAGAGGAAGACAGTCCAACCATTACAGAATTTGACGACGCGGCCCTTGACGGACGCCTTGCCATATTTCACCTGAAGCCCTCGGCCGACGACTGGCTCCGCTGGGCAGAGGCCGAAGGAATACACCCGGCAATTACCCGCTACATTACCCTCTACCCGGAAAAGCTCTGGAACGAAGAACAGATAAACCCGAATCCCCGGGGCTGGCACCAGGTTTCAGAGGCGATAAAAAGCTCCTTTAATCTCGAAGAAGAGGAAGACCTGAAAAAACACCTTATTGAAAACCGGGGCACCGCCCTTGAAAAAATGATTCTCTCCCTGGCGGGCACTATCGCGGGCCATGATTTCATCATGCAGGTAACAGCTCCCCGGGAAATAACCACCGAGGATATATTGACAGGAAGTTCTTCCAGCCTCAATGCGATGGAGAAGGGATCGATTCCCGCCGAAGACCTGCTCTGGTCAATGTATGGAGCGGTTTCCTACCTGAAAAACAAGAGGCAACTGGGGGGAGAAACTCCGGGAGGAAAAGAGCTGGAACAACTGGGCCACCTGCTGCATTTCATTGCCCTTTCGCGACGAGATATGCGCATAGCATTTTTTCATCACCTGATAAAAGAATGCGGTGTACTTACTTCAATTCCCCGGGCAATACAGGGAAAGAAAGATGAAAAACTTTCAGGTTTTCTAAAATCAGTGTTCGATGAACTGGTTCTTGGTTGAGGCTACTTTTCTTCTTTTTTTGGTTCAGGCCTTAAGCCCTGCTCTTTAAGAATAGTTTCAACCCTGTCAAGGGACTCATCTTTTTTGAGAAGCCGGCCGTTTACTACTATTGCAGGAACATCTTCAATATCATAGTAGTTTTTCATCAGGTCAATGACACTGTTACCCTTTAATGCAGGAACAGCAAGAATCCATATTTTGCTGCCGTAACGCCGATGAAGCCGGGTTAAAACAGTCCGATGGGCAATGCATTCATTACATTTAGGTGGGTAGAGAAAAAGGATATAATGTACTCTCTTATTATAGCTGTTTTTCAGCAAGTCTGTCCAGGCGTTGGCCGCCAGAAGAACCCATTCCCTGCTGAAACGCTCAAAAGTTACCTTATTTCTATCAGAATCAGCTAACCGTGCAATCTTTGTTCCCGTATTGTAGATCGTATCGCCGGCATTTAGCAGAAAAACTTCGATCTGATTCTTTTTACGGGACTTTCTCAGGTAGACATTTTTAAGAGAAAGAACCAGCCGTGCCTCATCTATACTGCTGCGAAGTATGCTGAGATCATTATTAATGCCTTCCATTTTTTGTTCATAGATAACCTGGCTGAAAAAAACGGAAAAAAACATTATGGCAAAAGTAACGGCCAGAGCCTTGTAAATAAGATTCTTTTTTTGTGCATCCATTTAGCGCCACCTGACACTGTACTTGGTCGTCTGAAGCACCAGTGCTGATGCCCAGAAAAAAATCATCACCGGGTTATAGATAAAGGGTGTCAGGCCAAGATAAAAAAGATATCTAAACGAAAGACGCTCCCTGCTCTCCTTGAAGCCGAATCCATTTACCATCACAAAGGTTCCCAGTACAGCAAGGAAAAGAAGCAGATGGTGAGCAGAAAGAAGAACCGGGTTATTTACAACATTGTCAACAATCTGAGATAAATCAGGATACTGCCCCGAGCTCAAAATCCAGTAGAGCTGCATCGCCTGTCTGCCGAAAAAAAGTGCTGTCATGTAAAGAATATAAATAATAATAAATCCAACCATGGCAATCATAAGGGTTGCTGTGGGGAAAATAAACATGCTGAACATTCCGTACCGGTTATCAAGAAACATGTCCCGGTGCATCCAGAAGTTAATGAGAGTTCCCCGGTTCCATCGCATCCTCTGCCAGAAAAGATCCTTCCAGGTCGGCATAACCGATGTATAGACCTTTGCTTTTCGTGAGCCGCAGATACGGTAACCTGCCTTGCGTATCCGGAAGGTAATTTCCATATCTTCAGTGGGGGTCATCTCAGCGGGAAGAAAACCGTCTATTTCTTCCATGATATGTTTTTTATATATGCTCAGGGGACCACGGGTAATATAGACCGCGTCCATGGCGTCAAAGGCAATAAGAATAAAGTTTGAATAGATATACTCTATATGCTGAAACCACTCAACGATTTTACGAGGTTTTCGAACAACCAGCTTTGAAGTTACAGCCCCGACTTCAGGATCAGCAAAATCTTCGGCCACATGATTAAGGGCCTCGGGATCGGGATAGGAGTCAGCATCAACACAGCCAACATGGTCATATATTGAAAGCTTGATGCCCTGGTTAAGGCTTTCACTTTTACCCTGGCTCCGCTCTTTCGCTTTCATAAAAAGCCTGATATAATCATACTTTTTTGTATATTCTTCAACAATACCGTAACTGTTGTCGGTAGAATTATCATCAATAACAAGAACTTCCATCTCCCCATGATACGCTTCTTCCATATCGATAAGTGATTCGCGGGTTTGTGCACTGGTCTCTGCCTCGTTCCACATCGGTACGATAATCGACATACCGGTATACGGTATCGTTTCATGTTTATGACGTTTACGGTGCTCCCAGTAGGCAAGAATATACACCAGGGAACAGAAGATTACCACGAATGTAGAGAATAAGAAAAAATAGTCAAAGGCCATATTGTTTCACCTGTAGAAAGTCTATTTTCAAGGCTGTTTTTATATTAAAGTGTTTATTATTGAAAGTAATTAATCAAAAAAAACGAAAGAAATGTCAGAAAATTTCAATGATGCTAATAAAATATGAGAGGCCTTTGCTGTAAACAATTTTTTATAACATTTTTCGATTCAGACACCTCTATTTTTTCAAAAAATAAGGGATTTTCCTATTGAAAAATAATGCAAATTCCCATATAAAAACAATATACAGCTCTATTGTAAGATTGTCATAATTTCAATATTGTACAATAAAGAATCACCTTAATTAACATCATAAGAAAATACACTTTTCATTATTTATATGCTCAAAATATTTATTAAATGAATAGAAACACCTGAATATTAGTTGACCAGTAACAATGTTATTTTTAAAAATACTTTTGTGTGAGGATAAAAGTATATCATGGAAAAAACAAAATACACTAATAAAGAGATAATACAGATAAAAGGTGCATTTCTTTATGCTGTAATACTGGCGATAGTTGACATTATTGCATCCACTTTTCAGTTTTTAGCGGGAATCGAATTAAGAACTATTGCCAGTTCCTTTTTCGGTGTCGGTTTTTGTACAATTATCGGCTTTATAATCTATAAGAGAAAAAAGTCTCGAAAAAAAACCGCAATTTTTGAATGGATTGTTGCGACTCTTTTAACTTTTTTCCTGATTTACGCTAAATATAACTATGCCTTTAACCCTCACCTTGGCTGGCGATATGCAGCGGAAGGACTGCACATGTACGGACATATGCTGGTATTCCTGGTAATGCTCCAGTACTTCTATAATAAAATATTATATATTTTCTTCCTTGTCATTAATGTTGCAAACTGGATAATTTTTCTGGTACTGGCAAAAACCATTGGGGGCCTTGAACTCCCCTTTGCAAGCATCATTAACGGAAAACCCCTGCATACGGTAATCCTTTCCCGGCAGCTTTACTTTATCATGATGATGGCCATAGTTGCCTATATCGCCTACCGGAACATCAGAGATATTGATAACTTTGACAAACTGGCCAACAAGCAGAAGTATCATATTGAAGAACAGGCGGCACGACAGCTCGAAATGGCCCTGGTTATTAAAAGCCGTATGAAAGACCTCTTCAACAAGCTTAATGAACAAAACGAAGAGGTAAAGAACTTCAATAACAGCCTTCAGAGCCAGGCGGCGGCCTTTGAAGAATTTTCAGCCACTATTGAAGAAATTTCTACTTCTTCTGAAAATATTGCCCAGGTCTCAGAAGAACAGGTAAATGCAAACCAGGAGATGCAGTTTACCATCACCCAGTTCTTTGAAATTAAGGATCAGACAAAAACCAAGCTGAACCAGTCCCTTGACAGCATGGATAATGTTGTCAAAGAGACCAATATAAGCACGGAAATCCTTGAGCGGGTCGAACAGACCATACTGGACATTAAAACCCAGAGTGACAAAATCAGTGAAACCATTTCTGTTATTGTTGATATTGCCGAACAGATAAACCTCTTGAGCCTCAATGCAAGCATTGAGGCTGCACGGGCCGGTGACCATGGAAAGGGCTTTGCTGTTGTTGCGGATGAGATAGGTAAGCGTGCCAACCTGACAGGAGACAGTATCAAAGGCATCGAAGTTGTGCTTAAGCAAAGTGAAGAAAAAACCACTGCTGGTGTAGAAATCATCAAACAGGCATCAGGGAGCATTAAAGAAATGATCAGTCAAATGCTCGCCAGTTCCAAGGAGATTGATGAACTGAGAGACAACATTCTCATTGAAGAAAAATTTCTCAAGGGCATCGAGAACCAGATGGGCAATAATGACAAGCTATCCCGCCAGACACGCGGCGGAACTGAAGAGCAGAAGCTGGCCCTTGAGACCACAGCTACATCACTGGATAACCTTAATGAAGAGGTATCCCAGATGGCGGAGGGAATTATGCGGATATCAGAAACCTCACAGTCTATTCACGATGACGCTTTAGAGGTTCTTTCAATGTCTGAGGATGCCTTTGGCAAAGAAACCGAAGGGGCTGACTGATCGGGATCGGCAACTAATGAATGAAAAGTGGGATCAGGTCCTGAAGGTCCTCTGGGAAAGAAGCCGTTTCACTTCTTATTTTTACCAGCCCGTACAGATAAGCGAAAATAACAATATCCCGACCCTGGCGCTGACGGTTCTCTCGTCGCGCCTTGTTCTCTATTACAATAAAGAATTCATTGAGAACCTCTACTTTGAGCACCTCATGGGGCTCATGGTCCATGAGATGTTCCATGTACTGCTGAATCATGATCACCGAATTATTCCGGGGGAAGACCCCTTTCTACAAAACCTTGCCCAGGATATGACCATTAACAGCTACCTTGATAAAAACGATGAATACTTCTTCTCTCATCAGGGAGCCTACCTGTTTGATGCCCCGGTGCTGCAGCTTCCTCCGGGACTGCCGATGATTCCGGTGAAGTTTTTTCGTGAAACAGGCAACCATGACCCCCGGTGGGAGGAAGTGTACCAGTGGCTTAAAAACCGAAAAGACAAAGAGCCGCTAAAGGCTGATGGATCAATTGCTGATTTTGGCGGGGAAGAGGACCCCGGCTCGGGAGGAGAGAAGACTGATGGCCCTCCCGGAATGCCCGATGATGAAAAAAGTAAACTTCCCCCCCGGGAAAAAAATAACAGCGGCTTTGAGGGAATAGGTTTCACTGACACCGAGGGACAAGACCTTGCCACGGGAATTCACCTTTTCAGAAACGGTGACCTGCAGAGTCTCATCGAAAGCAAAAAAAAACAGGTCATTGCCCTTGCTGAACGTGACTTCATCTGCAAAGAAGAGCGGATGTTCTGCGACATTCGAAGCATCATTGAGCGCATCGAAGAGGTCGACACAACTTCGTGGCGCCGGGAGATAAAAAGTATCGTTGATTATTCTTCCCAGTCAGAGGAGTTTATTTATACCTACAGCAGGTTTAATCGGCGCTTCTTTGCCGGAGGACTCTATGCACCGGGGAGGGTATTCAGGCATATGGATCACCTCACGGTGGCAGTTGACGTTTCGGCCTCCATGGTGACAACACCGCGGGATCTCGAGGCGGCATTCGGGGTCATCGAGGCCCTCATGGGAAAATATATCATCCACCTTCTCTGCATCGATGAAGAAGTCTTTGTTCCTGAAAAAAAAGATGAAAAATTTATTAAGGGGGAAGGAACCCGTCCCTACCTGTACCGGAGAGGAGACTGGCAGTATATTCGTACCGGCAGCAGCGGGACTACTTTTTTTGAGCCCCTCTTTAATGATTTCATAAAGGGCCACCGCGAGATGCTCATGGTGATTACTGATGGTTATATTTACGACATGGACCGCTTGAAAAAATACTCCCCCACCCTCTGGGTTATCTCAGCCGATCGGGAAGATACCTTTACGCCTCCCTTCGGAAAGGTTGTGCAGATTCGGCACGGGTGAAAACAGCCACAAGGCTATGACCCTCCTGCCTGCAGCATCAGGAGGCTATGACCCCTTATATACCCTCTGTTTTCCTGAACATCTTTTTTGCCTGACATGCTATGACCCCGCCTGGGCCAGAATGCATAGTGGGGTCACAGCATCAAAAAATTCCAAAAAACAAAAAAAATTTAACATTCTCCTCCTCCAGGTCGTTTACCAGGTAAAAGCACCTTATTTATTGAGGAGGACATTAATGCCCAGAGACCTGAGAACATGGCTGCCGCAAGTTACCTATCACTGTTATTCACGCTGTCTTGAAATGAGAAACCTGCTCGAATCTGTGTGGGTAAGGGAAATGGCTGTTGAAGTGTTAAACACAGCCCTGGAAAAATATAACTTCCAGCTTATTCAAATGGAATTTGTCGATAATCACATCCATTTATTGATCAGAACCGTAGAAGATGGGGAAAACATTTCTCGTATTATGCAGTACATCAAGGCACGAATCGCCGAAAACTATAACCGAAAGATGAACAGAACAGGCCCCTTCTGGCATGATCGCTTCAAGTGCAAAATCATTGAACTTGCCCGAAATCCAGTATCCTATTATATAAATGCCTCGCTTTACATAGGTTACAACCGGGTCGCAAAGGGACTGGATGCGGATCCCCGGGACTCAAAGTATAATACATTTAGAATGATGGTAGAGGAAGATTACAGACCGCCAGTTAAAATCACCTTCCATCCATACTTCTTAGCACTGGGAAGGAATCATAATGAACGCATGGCAAAATTTAAAAACTATGAGAAAGTCTATAGAAAAAAGATTTTCAAAAAACATTTACCAATGCCAACTCCGCCTCTTTAGACAGTTTCATCTGGTTTCTCCAGCAGTAACAATGAATATCCACAAAAATAAAAATACAAACGTAAGATCAGCTCTGCTTTGTATCTGTTTGTGTATAAAATATATTCACAATTAACAGATCTCAGTATGTTTTCCCCTTGAATCAAAAAATTATTCATAATGATACTACTTAGAAAATAAATTCAGGCAGGCTTTTCTCAATTATCGGGGGCTCTGACCCCAAATTTCTGCATCCCGAGTCGGTGATCCAAAATTCAACATGTCAGTTTTCCCCTTCTTAACCGTGGGGTCAGAGCCTCGACGACATGATAAACCGGCACGTGGCTCATTTTATTTCCTGGACCTTCAGCTTCACTACAGCTACAACGGTCATTACCAATACAGTAGAGAAATGACCCTTATCCCTTCAGCGCCCACTCAAGATGCTTACGGTCGAGATTCGCTCCGGTCATAACAATAACAACCTTCCTTCCCGCCAGTTCATTTTTAATCTTTTTGGCACAGGCTATACCCGCAGCCCCGGCACCTTCAGCAAGATTATGGGTATAAAGGAGGGCCATACGCACCCCGTCAATGATTTCTTCTTCGCTCACCGTTTCTACCATTGAGATACCGTCTTTAATAATCTGGTAAGCCACTTCAAAGACTGAACGGGCAGCAAGGCCGTCTGCAAAAGTATCGGCACTCTCGGTAACAACACGCTCTCCTTTTTCAAGAGACATCTTCAACCCCTGAGCGCGTTCAGCGACTACCCCTATAATCCGTACTCCAGGATTTATAGCCCTGGCAACCTGTATCAGAGAGGCGCATCCCCCGCCGCCGCCAACAGGAATAATAATATCATCAACATCAGGAAGATCTTCAAATATTTCCAGTCCCATGGTGCCAACACCATTGAGAAGGTCAGGCTCATTTCCCTGTTCAATGTAATAGTAACCAAGCTGGTAACTCAGGTCTTCACAGTACTGCTGGGTCTCATAAAAATCATTCCCATGTTCCATCAACTGGCCGCCGAGGCCCTCGATGGCGTTATTAATCTCTACGTTATTATTCACGGGAACTGCAACATTACAAAGAATATCTTCATGCATGGCGGCCCAGGCGGTAGCCAGGCCATGGTTGCCCCTGGTGGCGACAATTATACCGTTTTCTTTTATCTCATCAGTGGCATTAGCCATAAAATTAACAGTCCCGCGAATTTTAAAAGATCCGGTAGGATTATGATTTTCGTGTTTCACATAGACGTCAGCACCAATCAATTCAGAGAGGCTTGAATAGTGTATCAGGTGAGTTTTCTTCAGTTTACTGTAGACAGGCTTGCGGGCCTTGTAAATATTTGAGAAATTAACCTTTTGAGCCAGTTCGATATATTTTTCCAGCATGGTGGTATCCCTGAATATTAGATTATAAGCCACTTTACGTTAAGTGCAAAGGTAGCCTTCATCATAAGGAAATGCAAGGATATTTCTGCCGGTTTTTCCTGAATTTTCTGTGGGGTCACAGCATCTCTGTGGGGTCACAGCATCTCTGTGGGGTCACAGCATCTCTGATGAAGCTGTTGACAATATTCCATCCCTGGAAGATACTAGCTTTAAAAATATAACTACGAGGTAGAGAATATGACCGGGCCCGGCTATAACAAATCAAATCCTGAGGCGATCTATAATGGGGGAAAAAACAACCCTTCCTTTGACTTTTCCCTGGGGATGGATGATCTGTTCCGAACCAAAAACGCCCGCTACATATACCTTGCGGGAAAAGACTGGAGTGAATTCGACTACCCCCGTGGCCAGGAGCTTCTTGAAAGGCTTCAAATACCTGAATATATATACGATGGGGGCGTCTACTGGCCCCGGTTTAATTTCACCTCAGGCTTCACCGCCCTGATGAAGGCCGCGGGCACCGACCCGGAATACGTTTACCGTGCCGGACGCTTCTGGCGGGAATATGACTACGACAGGGGTCTCGAAAAACTCATTGAAATACACCAGCCTCGCTTCATCTTCTACGCGGGTAAAGAATGGCGCACCTTCAATCATGAACGGGGAAGCAATGCCATCTGCCTCGAAGGCGACCCTGAATTTATTTTTTATGCAGGAAGTCACTGGCGGGGTTTCGATTACACCGCGGGCTTTGAGGCACTACTGGCGGCCCGGGATCCTGAATATCTTTTTAAAGCCGGTACACTCTGGCGGGATTTTGACTTTTCCCGGGCATGGCTTTTTCTCGAGAAGGAAGTTACCGCCGGCGCCCTGTGGCGTGCCCGTGCCATGAACAATGAACGCTGGATGAACGCCCTGAAGGTTTTCTGGAAAACCCTCTGGTAACATCAATAGCCAAATTAAGGTTTAAGCAGCCTTTTCTTCTTTAACTGGGAGCTCTGACCCCTGACTTGCTGCAAATTTAAGTATTATTCCCACATTCAGCATGTCAGTTATCTTTTTCATCCAGTTATAAACCAGTATAATCCTGTCCATCAGGCAGTGGGGTCAAAGCCTCAATAAGGATTTACACGGAAGGCGAGCTTTGCCGAGCTCGCCTTCAATACGCATGCTCACCTTCGAAAAATAATTTAAGCTATCTTATTCGATTGAACCCAGATCTTCATTTCCTGAGCATTTTTGATCAGTTCATCCCTGAAATCAGGATGGGCAATACTGATCAACGCCTCTGCCCGCTCCCAGGTAGACTTCCCCTTCAACTGAACGATGCCGTACTCGGTACAGATATACTGTACAATAGATCGAGGGACTGTGACAATAGCCCCTGGTTTGAGGGTTGGATTTATGCGCGAGTGAAGATTACCTTCCTTATCCTTAAAGGTTGAGCTGAGACTGATAATACCCTTGCCACCCTTTGAACCGAATGCGCCAAAAATAAAATCGAGCTGTCCACCGGTACCTGATTTTTGATGCACACCGGCAGATTCTGAACAGACCTGGCTGAAAAGATCGACCTCTATCGCGTTGTTAACCGCCACAACCTTTTCGTTAAGGGCAACAATTTTCGGGTCATTGACATAGTTCACCGGGTACGACGCGCAGGTCGGATTATGGTGAAGGAAGTCATACAGTTTGCTGGTTCCCATGGCAAAGGTGTAGGTCATTTTATACTTATCGATGAGCTTGTTTGCACCGGTAACCCGTCCCGAAGTATAAAGATCTACACATGAATCAACCAGCATCTCAGTATGTATACCGAGATCTTTCAGATCGCTTTCTGCGATAAGCTGACCAATCATATTAGGAAGTCCGCCTATTCCGAGCTGAAGGGTTGCCCCGTCTTCAATTTCTTCCATAATTAAACCGGCAATAACCCGATTCAGTTCGCTCGGTTCCTGGGCAGGGACTTCAGCGAGGGGCTGGTGACTTCCATCGACAACATAATCGACCCGGGAGATATGAATAGATTCCTGGTTTCCTCCAAGGCAGTAAGGAATTTTGTCGTTAACTTCCACCACCACTTTCTTTGCCTTGCTGATAGCGGCGCCGGTAACTGAATTGGCCAGGCCGTAATTAAAATAGCCCCGTGGATCCATTGCGGCTGAAGAAATATAGGCGACATCAAAATCAGTGTATTTTCTAATAAACCGGGGCCCCTGGTGATAGGCTGTCGGTATGTAGTTGCAGAGATCCTTATCATGAAGCCTGCGGCCTACGGTTCCGAAGTGATAGTCATTAAGAATAAAGTGCTTTCTTTCCGGATCGGCTTCAATAATCTTCGGCACCTGGGTAAAACAGACGCTTCTGACATCAACATTGGTAAGCTGTTCGGCACGGGCCGCAAGGGCGGCATCACAGGTTCGGGGAAAGAGAACAAACTCACCGTAAAAAACCTTGTCCCCGGATTTGACCAGGGCAGCAGCCTCTTTGGGGGTTATCATTTTTTTGCGGTATTCCTGCTGATCAATATTTTTCATGTCATCCTCCAGCACAAGCTGTAAATTTCAAAAGTCAGATGAGGCATCCCGAAGAAGATTCCCGCATTTCAGCAGCAAAAATGCACACAGTATCATCTGGTCGGGACTCCCCATCTCTTCAATGGTAATGTACAAAGGATGACAAAATGTAAGCAGGGGGGAGGAGCAAATTATTGTCTGGAAAAATCCCTGTTTTTTAAATAGTGGATTTCCCTATGCTTTAAAAGAGTGTTTGTAAAGAGACAGGCCTCATCCGCTTTTATCTCTTAAAAAGCGGGCTGATACGGACAGTCTTTTTATTTTTAAAGAAAAACTCAAAACCCGTTTTCTCATCAGGTTCACCGGGAGGGAAATCCGTTGCAAGGTGCTGGGCACCCGAGGCAATTGCTGTTTCTCTCAGCTTTTCATCTGCGATCAAATTTTTATCTATCCGTGAGCGTATTATATAATTGCGTTTAATCATGGCATGAAATTCTTTACTATTTGCTTTGTCCCGTTTTATGAATGCCGCTGATTCGGTTCCCGGCTCTGAGCAGATAAACATCAACCGGCCCTTCAGAGAGGGATTATTTTCGGCATAAGAGGAATACTGTACCTGCGGCTTATCGCCCTTCTCAATATTTAAAAGAACAACAATCACTTTACCAGGAATGTCTTTCACCCGGGGCCACCCCTTTGTAAGAACGGCTTTTTCCAGAGTTTCAGATTTCCCGCGGACATCATCGGGAGTGAGCATTTTGTCTTTAAAAACATCACCTATTGTGCGCTCCAGGTCATCCAGTACCCTTTTATTATACTTTTCCAGTGCGGGATCAAGAATTGTCCAGTCCTGTTTCAGCTCAAGCATTATTGTGATGGGAATATGTTTCGGGTGAGAATCAGACCAGTCGTTAACTTCCTTTAATGCCTTTTTAAAATCCGGTGCGGTTGCCCCGTCGTCAACAAGGGGCACATGGGTTATTTCAAAAGCACCTTTCCGCCGCCGAACATCAAGTTCAAAGCTTCTTACGCCGCTGTTCAACTGATCGGTAAGCGGCCTGTGTTCGTACAGCAGGGCATCAGCCTCTTTCCTGTTCTCAAAAATTGCAACCATAAGCCACCGCAGCCGATCCGGTCGTTTATGATAGCTGTTGTGTGTTGCCACAACCTGAATCTGGTTATACCGTATGTCCGAGTTCAGGGGAAAAGAAACAATGTCCTGCTCGTTTAATTTTTGAGGGGCCGTGGCGGAAATTTTTTCAAGACGCTGATCCTGCAGATAGAAATCAGACCATCTTGTAATCCAGAAGAATACTATCATGAGAAAAAAAAGTGCAGTAATACCCGCTATTGAGATGAGTAAACCTTTGATTATTCTTTTTATATTATCCATTTTTTGTTGCCCACAAAAATAATTTATTGTATACCCTTCGCTTATTCTTCAAGATATCGAATAACCGTAGCCTTGATATGGATAGTGGTAATAGTACCGACTATCCAGTGCTGTTTCTCACACCAGGAGCGGACATTGATCAGGTCATCACCCCCCTTCTCGCTTATCATCTCTCGAAAGGCCTGGTCAAAGTCGACTTCTTCGGTAACCGTCCAGACCCAGAAAAATGAAAAGTTGCTTACCAGTGAGGTTGCATCACCAAGGACTTCATACTTTTTCTTCTGGAGCGGCTCAACTGACGGTTCCAGACCATGGAATTTAGTATGACTGTGAAGACAGCCTGACAAAAGCAGAGCCGACAGCAGAAGCATTATTCCCGGTATGAAACGCCCCGAAGCCTTCATTATCTTCCCCGCCTCTTTGCGGGTTTTTTCGCTTCTTCTTTCTCGATAAAGCGTATCACTTCACCTTTTACCTCAAGCCTGTGCCAGCCGATAAGAATAAACCAGAAGGTCCGTTCCTGCCAGGTGACATTGATCAGGGCATCGCCCCCTTTCTGCCGTGAGGCTTCTCTTATTGCTTCGTCGATATCAGTCCGGTTCACCTGCCAGAGACCCAAAACAGAAAAGGCGCTGCTGCTTCCACTTCCTTTCCCCAGGGTTTCATAGGTCTTTCCCTCAAGGGGGGTTGTTGATGATGTCATGAC
>CAZPEK010000012.1:0-9013 GCA_964585555.1 uncultured Leptospirales bacterium
GACAGGGTTATTATTTCAGCAAGCCTCTTCCCCGTGTTGAGGCGACAGAGCTGATTGCAGAATATTTTAACTACACTGAGTAAATTAGTTCTACTTAAAAATTATCCCTTTTCTAACAGTATCACTAAAATAGACCTTGACATTTTGACAGTAACACTGCATTTTTTGATTCTTGCTCAGCAATCCGTCATGGCATTTACCAAAAAGGAGCATTCCATGAAACATGCAGCCGGCACAGGTGAAACAATCTGTCTTAATCTTCCTTTCAATCCAACAAAAGAAGAAATCATTGCCACTTCCGGTATTGGCACTGCATGTCCCTCAATACATGAAAGAATTGCATCTCTCGTTAACCAGGGCATTGAGATAGCCCGTCCCGTGGTTTTTTACAAAAAGGCAGCTATTCACCGGGATGAAGAAGGAGCTATTCATATTGATTCGGTACCCCTTGAGGGGACACTCCCGGGCCAACAGCTTGATGAATCCTCAGAAGCCGCCATTTTTATTGCCTCCTGCGGTCAAGAGCTCTACAACTGGCAGGAATCCCTGAAGGATTATTTCGATGTTTCAGTTGCGGGAATCGTTGCGGAACGGGCTCTCCAGTCTGCCATGAAGGCCCTGTTCGAAACCATGAAAGCCCAGTGCAGAAAAAAATATCTGGCAATCATGACACCGGGATCGGTACCAGAGTGGCCCCTCTCAGAACAGGAAAAAATATTTCAACTTCTCGGAGATGTCGCCCAGGAGAAAGGAATTTGTCTCGATGCATCCTCCACGATGGTTTCGACGAAAACAGTTTCAGGAATTCTTTTTTCCGGAGATGAAAAACTTGAAACCTGCAGCCTCTGCAGCTTCAAGGACTGCTCATTACGGCACAGCGGATTCTATTCAGAACCGGCATCCGATACAGTAGAAAAACCCTGCTGCGTCTGAACACCCTGGACTCCCGAACCAGATAAC
This sequence comes from uncultured Leptospirales bacterium, assembly GCA_964585555.1. Lineage (GTDB taxonomy): Bacteria > Spirochaetota > UBA4802 > UBA4802 > UBA5550 > CAZHNW01. The sequence goes on from CAZPEK010000012.1 coordinate 961, forward strand.
AGTGCAGATGTCGATATGAGTACTAACTCAAAAATTGCTGCTGAAATTAAATTATTTTAATTTTTTCTATAATTTCTGTTTACAATATTTTCCCTTCGTTTTTTTCTATCTAAAACTACTAAAGAGGAACAACTATGAAATTCTTTATAGATACTGCAGATATTGAAGAGATCAAAAAGGCCCGTGAACTCGGCATTCTTGACGGTGTCACCACCAATCCGAGCCTGGTAAGTAAAATCGGACGCCCCTACCGTGAAGTACTCGAAGAGGTCGCGGCTGAAGTTGAAGGCCCCGTATCTGCAGAGGTTATTTCTGTTGAATATGAAGGCATGGTAAAGGAAGGAAGGGACCTTGCCAAAATCGGCGACAATATCAACATAAAAATACCCCTTACAGAAGAGGGTCTCCGGGCGGTAAAAACTCTTACCGCAGACGGCATACCGACGAATGTCACCCTCTGCTTCAATGCAGTCCAGGCCCTGATGGCGGCAAAGGCAGGAGCAACCTACATCTCACCCTTTGTTGGAAGACTTGATGACATCAGCCAGGAAGGAATGGAAGTAGTCGATGACATTTCCACTATATATAACAACTACGGATACGAGACGGAAATAATCGTCGCCTCAATCCGCCACCCCCTCCATATGAAATACGCTGCTCTTTCCGGTGCCCATATCGCGACAATACCTTTTTCTGTTTTTCAAAAACTCGTGAAGCATCCCCTTACCGACATTGGACTGGAAAAATTTCTCGCCGACTACAGCCGGATTGCTGAAAAAAAATAACCGGTTCTTATATGCAGAGCGATAATACATCAGAAAATACCATCGACTTCCCGGCGGAATGCACATTTAAGGCTGTATTCCGCAGCAGGGAAGAAACCGAATCATCTATCAGGTTTTTACTTAACGAAAAAAATTTAGAAGGAAGTATAACCAGCAGAAAAAGTAGAAACAGCAAATTTATTTCTTATACTGTCATCGCCCGGTATGACACCGAAGACCAGCTTCAGGAAATCTGCCGGCAGATTTCCGCCCTTCAGGGGTACATGACTCTCTTTTAATTCCGGGTAAGGAAGTTAAAGCTATTGTGCCATCCCCGCGATAGCGCCTGTGCTCCAGGCAAACTGCAGATTAAACCCGCCGCTGGCGCCATCGATATCAAGAAGTTCGCCGGTAATAAAAAGTCCCTGAACGAGCTTTGATTCCATGGTTGCGGGATCAATTTCGTCGACCGATACCCCCCCTGATGCGGCAACTGCTTCTTTAAAATCCCGGGGATCCCCAGGAAGCACCCTGAGTCCCTTAAGGGTTTCAACAAGCTTGTTTTTATCTTTTTTGCTGAGATGACCGGTCCCCTGTCGGGAATCGATTTGTGCAATCTCACAGATCACTTCAGGCATCCTTTCCTTTAAAATACCAAGAAGACTGAATGCCAGTTCACGGTTCGGTTCATTCCATATACTGTCGAGGTATGCTGACAGTTCACTTTCTGTAAATTCAGGGAAAAAATCTATGCTTATTTCAGGAAGTCTATCTTTTCTCACTGCCCCGTTGACAGAACGGGATATTTTCAGGGAAGCGGGGCCGGAAATACCGTATCCGGTAAAAAGAAGCTCACCCTTTGCTTCATCAATTTTTTTATCATCCAAAAAAACCTGCAGGTGAACATCCCACTTGATCCCCTGGAGGCGGTGAAGGCTTTTGAGCGGAATATTCAGGGGAAGAATCACCGGCCACGGGTCAATAATCCGGTGCCCCAGGGATGCCGCCAGTTCATAGCCGATTCGTGATGCACCCACTGGCGGATAAGCGCAGCTCCCGGCTGCGAGAATTACAGAATCAAAATAGTAATGTTCTTTTCCAGCAGTCTGCAACATGAACATGTTTTTCTTCGGGACAATGTGATCAACACGCCGGTGAAGAGCAAGCTCTACTCCCCGGGACTCCAGCTCGTGGAGTAATATTTTCACCACTGAAGACGCCTGCAGAGAGGCGGGGAAAAGCTTTCCATCTTTCTCTTCGATAAAGGGAATCCCTGCTTTTCTAAAAAAATCCTCAGTCTCATCGAGGCCAAAACGGGAAAAGATATTATTTGTGAATTGTGGATTTTCACCATGGTAATACTCCGGGGATATATTTCGGTTTGAGATATTGCAGCGTCCGTTTCCCGTTATTAGAATTTTTCTTCCCGGTTTTTTCTGCTTTTCAAAGAGAGTTACTTCCCTGCCTTCACCTGCGGCAAAACACGCGGCAATCATGCCGCTGGCACCGGCGCCTATTACTGCTATCTTTTTCACTGCAATATTACTTCCTTCCATCCCAGCTGTTCTGACCGCCGGAATCTTTAAAATATCCCTTTATGGTTTTCCCGTCATCACTGAATTCACCAAAGAATACCTGTTCAAAATAACGGCTGCCCCCAAACTCCTCAAGCTCTTTCTTCGTGGAGACACTGCGAATAAAATAAATTTTTCTTCCCTTAATGCTGACTTTTTTCAGAGGCTGTTTCTTCCCCTTTCCCCAGGAAGTAAACTGGATACTTCCTTTCAGAATGCCATCATCTGAAAACACTATCAGTTTACCGGTAAAACCGGTCAGACGTATACGATAGCTTCCGAGATATTTTTTATCATAAGACCCGCTTTTCTGACCCGTTTCATTGTCCCCAGAGGGTTTCAGCGATGTTATACTTTCATTGGTCTTTAACTGGCTTCCTTCATCACGGTTACAGCCCACCTGCACTGCTGAGACAAGAAACATTACAAGGCTTATTAGTATTGGAATAATTTTAATTTTTTTCATTGTTTCCTTCCTGCATTGTTACAAAAAATGATTCTCTCTTCGAATAAGACCCATACCGATTCAGTGTAAGTATCGGTATATGCATAAAAATGAATTAATTCCCCCCCCGGGGGAGGCTCAGCCTTTTACTTCCTTTTTCTTCCTTTCCTTTTTTAAGGCTTTATCAAACCGGCTTAAAAAAGAAGCCAAACATTGCCAGGGCGAAAGGTAACAAGAAGCAATATCCCCGGCACAAAAAATATTTTTGGGAATTTCTTATTTAAACAGCTCTTCCGGAATTTCTCTCACTACACCGAATTACAGTTTCTATTAATAATTCCGGCTTTTATCATTATTGGAATAATTTTTTGCCATTTTACTGAGCACATTGACAAGCTCTTCAGGACCACTATCAATATGATCAAGACATATCCTGGCGAGTTCTTCAGAACCCTGGTCAACATCAAGATCACTTCCCCCAAGGCATTCGACAACACCATCAGTAAAAAGCATGAGACGATCTCCCTTATCATACTGAAGAGTTTTTGCCTCGAATTCATGGTCTGCAAGAATGCCAAGAGGTTTTCCCCTGGCATTGATAAAAATCACTTCCCCGCTTTTCTTCTTAATTAAAAGCTGGCTGTTATGACCCGCACTTCCGAAAGTGACCGTATGAAGACAGGGATCAATGTGGGCATAAAAAACCGTAACAAACATGCCGTATTCAGATTCTCTGGTTATCAGCCTGTTGCTGTTTTTCAACAATACAGCGGGATTATTATCAAGCTCCCGTTCTACCCGAAGAATATTTCGTACCGATCCCATAAACAACGCCGCAGGAATTCCCTTACCGCTGATATCCGCGACAAGTACACTGTACGACCCGTCATCAAAGGGATAAAAATCATAAAAATCGCCACCTATAAGCTTTGCCGGTTCATTAAAAGCAGCTATTCTCTGACTACCCAGGTGTAAAGGAATTTCAGGAAGAATTTTTTTTTGTATTTGAGCAGCAATATCAATTTCCTGAGCAAGCCGCCGCTGTTCTTCCTGTACTTTCACATTTTTAAAATTCTGATAAGACTCTGCAATACGGTCTCCTATCATAGAAAGGATACGGATATCAAAGGTATCAAACTCTTCCCCGCTCATTTTATCTGAAAGGTTCAAAACGCCCATGGCGGAATTATTGTAGGAAATCGGCACAGATATAAAAGACCGGGTATTGTAGTCGTCAAAACGCCTGGTTATTTTTTCTGGGAGATCCCTGGTAATATCAGAAACCACCAGGGGTTCTCCCTTGCGATACACATAACCGGAAACACTGTCTCCTGCATCGATATAAATATTTCCCGACTGAAATCCAGGGATACCGAAAGCTGCCTCAAGAAGCAGTTTTTCCGAATCATGACAGTATATACAAATAGATGCGCGTTCGACACAGAGAGATTTTGCTATAGATTCAATTATCTTTTGAAGTATATCTTCATCACGGGATGCATATGAAATAGCGTTGGAGACATCATAAAGGGCACATAGTTCAACAATTCTTTTTTCAAGATCATCGTAAAGCATTCGGTTCATAATGGCAATGGCTGCCTGCTCGGCAATGTAACGGGCTTTCTCAAGATCCATTTCATTAAAGAGCTCTCTCCCCTGGGAGTTTACAATTTCAAGAACCCCCACCAGCTTCTCCATCACCGTCATTGGGACACATATTATATTCCTGGTGACAAAACCGGATTTTTCATCAATACGCTTAAAGGTACGAGGATCACTCTGCGCATTATTAACCACCATGGGTACACCGTTTTGAGCAACTATTCCGGCGATACCCTTCCCTTTCGGAACCCTTTCTCCCTTGATAATTTTCCCTTTCTCTCCTATGACAATATTAAAAATCAGATCTCCGCTGTTTTTTTCAGCAAGGAGAATCGAGGATGATTCTGCGTCAATCATCGTTTTTGCCACATCAAGAATTGATTCCAGAAGATCCGGCAGAGGAACCCTCGAAGTAATAGATGCATTGATAGATCTTATCAAAGACAGGTCTACCATCTGCCCGACTGTTTCAGCTTTTTTCATTGGTACGCCTGTTTAAAATATTGGTTTGAAATCGAACTGATGAATTGCCTTAATATAACGGAGTGTATGGGTTTTTTCACGCATTACAATTGAAGTAGTTTCAGCGCCCCCGGAAAAATACCGAACTCCCGGGAGAAGAACCCCATCAGTAACTCCCGTCATGGACATCATAATTTCTCCACTACTTATCAGGTCAGAGATTGAGTAGACCTTATCATAGTCAACTGCGGAATAGTAGTCTTCCTCTCCCGCTTGTTCTTTTTTATTTTTTAGAAACCGGGCCTGCATATCCCCGCCAAGACATTTTAATGCTGCCGCAGCAAGAATTCCTTCCTTTCGTCCCCCAATCCCCATAAGCATGTCGATGGAATTATCTTCAATTGCGGCAGAAACTGCACCTGAAATATCTCCATCCCGTATATACTTAATTCGGGCACCTGTTTTTCGAACCTGTTTTACAAGTTTTCGATTCACATCACGGTCGAGAACGCAAACGGTAATATCTTCAATATACTTATCCTTTGCCCGTGCAATACGCTTAATATTAACTTCTGGGGTCTGGTCAATATCAACAACCCCCCTGGCCCCGGGACCAACGGCAATTTTTTCCATGTAGCCTGAACTGGTTCTCATAAAAGAGTCAGGATTTGCCAGAGCAACGACAGAAATAGCATTATGGCCTCCCCGGGCACAGGTCATTTTCCCATCAAGAGGCTTTACTGCAACTTCTACATCAAAGCCTTTACTGCTCCCCAGCACTGCCCCGTCAGCAAGGCGTGATTCACGATTATCTGCTCCAATAGCAATCTGTATCCTGTGGTCCATAGAACTGAAAACCTTAACCATTGCATCAGATGCAGACAGATATGTAATATCCTCGTCACCCTTCCCCATAAACCTGCTTGCATGTATAGCGGCCATTTCAGTAAGACGAACAGTTTCCAGGGTCAAATGTCTGTCCATAGCCCCTCCAGTTCAAAGACTTTTAATCAATTGGAATAAAATACCATTGAAGAAGAAAAAGTGAGAAGTTTCAAGCCCTTTTCCCTTACTCTCACCCAAACCAGCTCTCTCAAGTTCAGGACCATCTAAAATATTCTTGACGATATACCTTCCATGGGTAAAATAAAGTGACATAATCTTTCTTATCAGGTCAAAAGGGTGAACGGGGTGAAAAAAACTGTCATGATTATTGGCGGCGGTCTGTTGCAGGCTCCCGCCATAGCTGCTGCAAAAAAAATGGGGTACCAGGTAATCGTAACTGATTACAATGCCCAGGCAATCGGCATGAAGGACGCGGATATCCCAATAATAATGAGTACCCGGGATATTGAAGGATCTGTTCGGGTTGCACGCATGCAGAATGAAATAACCCCTGTCCATGGCGTTCTTACCGTCGGCACCGATGCCTCAATGACCGTTGCCGCAGTAGCCAATTCCCTGAATCTTCCCGGCATAAAATATGACGATGCTGAGGCGGCTACCAATAAAATTAAAATGCGCATACGCTTTAATGAACACGATGTTCCTTCCCCTAATTTCCTCCCGGTATGGTCTCTCTCTGACGCAAAGAAGGCAAGTAAAATCCTCAGTTTCCCTCTTGTTATGAAACCCTCAGATAACATGGGAGCCCGGGGTGTACGACGGATCGACAACCAGAACCAACTCTCTGACGCCTTTCATTTTGCAAAGGACGCCTCACCGAGCGGAGAACTGATTATTGAAGAATACATGGAAGGGCCGGAACTTTCCATTGATGCTATTATTTTTAATAATGAGATAACCTTTACCGGCATCGCTGACAGAATAATTGAAAGCCCCCCGTATTTTATTGAAACAGGCCATACCATGCCTTCCTCAATGCCGGAAGACATTCTTCAGCAGGCCCGTGATGTTATGACCCGGGGAATAAAAGCCCTCGGCATATCTATCGGGGCGGCCAAGGGAGACATTAAAGTCACCTCCCGGGGCATCATGATCGGAGAACTGGCCGCCCGTCTCTCAGGGGGTTTCATGTCAGCTTACACCTATCCTCTCTCCACTGGAGTCGACCTGATGAAGGCGGTGGTGGAAGTTGCGGTTGGGGAAGAACCGGGAAACCTTGAACCCATGACCAGCCTGAAGGCAATCGAACGGGCAATTATTACTCCTCCCGGTATTGTTAAAAACATTTCCGGTCTGGAAGAGGCCCTGAAGGTTCCGGGTATTGAAGAAATCTTTCTCAATGTTTCAATCGGAGATACTATTGTCACGCCGAGGTCCAATGTTGAAAAAGCAGGAAACATAATAGCAGTCGGCAAAACCCTTGAGGAAGCGGAAGAAAGTGTCAAAAAGTGCAGAGAACATCTAAACATTGAAGTACAACGGGATTTTGAAATAACCCTTGAGTCCATTCATCAGGCTGCCAGGGAAAAATTTAAAAAAATATGTTACGTCTGTAAAAACTGTGACGGCCGTGACTGCCCGACAGGGGTCCCCGGAATGGGGGGTATCGGCACCGGAGCTTCCTTTAAACGAAATATCGACGCGCTCAAAGAATACAAGGTAACCACACGGCTTATTCATAGTGTTACTGATCCGGATACCTCGGTCAATTTTCTCGGCAGAAAGCTTTCTCTTCCAGTAATGGCGGCGCCGGTTACCGGTGCGGTTACCAACCTGGGAGGAGCCATTGATGAGCTTGAATATAATCGAGCCGTGGTTCAGGGGTGTCTCGATGCAGGGACTCTTGCTTTTGTTGGAGACGGGGCTTCACCTGAAAAATATAAAATCGGTCTCCAGGCCCTGACTGAACATAATGGCGCAGGGATTCCGGTTTTTAAACCCAGAAGCAGCAACAAAGATATCATAAAAAGGATCAGAGCCGCAGAAGATGCCGGGGCTCTGGCCATTGGCATGGATATTGATGCGGTTGTCTTTAAAACCATGGCAATGAAAAACCAGCAGGTTGGCCCGAAAGACATGGAAAGCCTGCGGGAACTCATTTCCTCAACCAGCCTGCCCTTTATCCTGAAGGGAATCATGAATCCCGATGATGCCAGTCGAGCCGTTGACGCGGGAGTACGTGCCATTATTGTATCAAACCATGGAGGCCGGGTACTCGACGAAATGGCCGGCACCGTAGATGTCATTGAAGAAGTCGTCGCCGCGGTGAACAAGCAGATACCGGTCATTGTTGACGGAGG